>NZ_JAGIOH010000002.1 GCF_017876625.1 Streptomyces syringium | reverse complement strand
GGGTGGGTGTGGGGTAGGTGGGGTGTTCGGTGTTGGTGAGGTGTTGGGTGACGCGGATGACTTGGCAGGAGTAGCCGTATTCGTTGTCGTACCAGAGGTAGAGGATGGCGTTGTCGCCGTCGACTTTGGTGGCGCCGGCGTCGATGGTGGAGGCGTGGCGTGAGCCGACGAAGTCCATGGAGACGGCGTCGGGGGCGGTGGTGAAGTCGATTTGGCGTTTGAGGGGGGAGTGGAGGGAGATGTCGCGGAGGTGGTCGAGGACTTCTTCGCGGGTGGTTTCGCGTCCGAGGCGGAGGTTGAGGATGGCGATGGAGACGTCGGGGACGGGGACGCGGATGGAGCTGCCGGTGATGGGGGCTTTGAGGTCGGGGAGTGCTTTGGCGACGGCGGAGGCGGCGCCGGTTTCGGTGATGACCATGTTCAGTGGTGCGGAGCGGCCGCGGCGGTCGGCGCTGTGGTAGTTGTCGAGGAGGTTCTGGTCGTTGGTGAAGGAGTGGACGGTTTCGACGTGTCCGCGCAGGACGCCGTATTCGTCGGCCATGGCTTTGAGTGGGGGGACGATGGCGTTGGTGGTGCAGGAGGCGCAGGAGAGGATTTGTTCGTCGGGTTTGATGGTGTGGTGGTTGACGCCGTGGACGATGTTGGGGATGTCGCCCTTGCCGGGTGCGGTCAGGACGACTTTGTCGATGCCGGGGCGCAGGTGTTGGGAGAGGCCTTGGCGGTCGCGCCATGTGCCGGTGTTGTCGATGAGGACGGCGTTGTGGATGCCGTGGGTGGTGTAGTCGATCTCGGTGGGGCCGGCGGCGTAGATGACTTTGATCTCGTTGCCGTTGGCGATGATTTTGTTGTGGGTCTCGTCGACGGTGATGGTGCCCTGGAACTGGCCGTGGATGGAGTCGCGGCGCAGGAGTGAGGCGCGTTTGACGAGGTCGTCGGCGGGGCGGCCGTTGCTGGGGCGGACGACGATGGCGCGCAGGCGCAGGCCGTTGCCGGAGCCGGCTTTCTCGATGAGGAGGCGGGCGATGAGGCGGCCGATGCGGCCGAAGCCGTAGAGGACGACGTCGCGGGGTTCGGGGCGCCGGGTGTGGGCGGTGTTGGTGGCGCCGGCGACGGCGCGGGCGGTGAAGTCCTCGACTGTGAGGCCTTCGTTGTTGGTCTTGTAGGTCGCGGCGAGCATGCCGATGTCGATCTGGGAGGGGCCGAGATCGAGGGTGGTCAGTGCCTGGAGGAAGGGCAGTGTCTCGGTCACCGAGAGTTCCCCGCCGTCTATCTGGCGGGCGAAGCGGTGGGTTTTGAGGATGCTGATGACCGATTTGTTGACCAGGGAGCGGCTGTGGAGCAGGACGGTGACGTCCTGTTCGCGGTGCAGCTTCCCGATGACCGGGATCATCGATTCCGCGATCTCCTCGCGGTTCTTCCAGTTAGTGAACGCGTCGTCATTGACAGTCACAGGTCCATCTTTCGAGCTAGGCGGCGCTCATATGCTAACCCGCCGGTGTGGTGGTCCCTGAGGCGGAGCCCCCGGGGAGGGGCCCGGTGACCAGGCCCGCAGCCCCCGGCCGGGGGGGCAGGGCCCCGCCGGCCCGGGGCGCCGGCTGTGGGCAGGCTCCCGCCCGCCCTGGGGCGCCGGCTGTGGGCAGGCCCGCCTGTTCGGTGGCGCCGGGCCGGGGCGCGGCTCCGGCTTGTCCTTCGCTGTCCGGTGGCGCCGGGCTGTGGGTGGGGTTTGGCCTGTCCGGTGGCGCCGGGCGTGGGCGGGCTCTGGGTTGTCCGGGTGGCGGCGGCCGCGGGCGGGGCCTCGCCTGCCTGGTGGTGCCGGGCGTGGGCGGGCTCTGGGTTGTCCGGGTGGCGCCGGGCTGTGGGTGGGGTTTGGCCTGTCTGGGTCCGGTGGTGCCGGGCGTTGTTCTGCTCGCGGCGGCGGGGCTGGTGGTGGGTGCTGCCTTGACCCGTCTCCCCGGTACGCGGGTGCCCCCTCGGGGTAGGGCTGTGGCTCCGTGTGCCTGCCTGGTCCCTGTATCTTCTGCCGCTGCTCGGTGGTCCCTGCCCCGGCTGGTCGGCCCGCCCCGGGGTGCCCCCCCGGGTTCCCGTCAGAGGCGGAGAGCCGCTGGGGTGTGCCTGCCCGGTCTCTGCCTCCTGCGCTGCCGCTCGGCGTTCTTCCCTTCCCGGGCTGCCTTTCCCGGCTTTCCCGGGCTGCTCTTCCCGGGCCGGTAGGCCCGGGGAGGGGTGTTGTGTGGGCTTGTTCCGGAGCCGGGCCGGGGCGTTGCTGTTTCTGGTGCCGCACCCGAGCGCCGCCAGCCGCCAGCCGCCAGCCGCCGGCCCGTCGGGCACCGGGCACCCGGCGGCCGGGGTGCACCCCACTGCCGCGTTGCCTGCTGCAGGCCGACGCTGCCAGGGGGGTGAACGAAGCCGCTCCCTGGTGGGATGCCGTCGGTGGGATGCCGCCGACCTCGCGGCCAGGCCCGTGCCGATGGTGTCCGGGCGCGTGGGCGCGTGGGCGCGTGGTGCGCCCGAGGGGTTTTCAGTGGTTCTCGGCGGCTACCCGCACGCTGGTCAGGTCGGTGTCCGCTGCGTCGTGGACGACCATTCCGGCGTCGGTGCCGCTGCGGAGGTAGGACAGGATTTCTGTGGTCAGCCGTTCTCCGGGGAGGGCGGCGGGGATGCCCGGGGGGTAGGGGGTGAGCATTTCCGCTGCGATGCGGCCGGCTGCTTGGTGCCAGGGCACTTGTTCGGTGGGGCCGAAGTAGGCGTCCCGGGGCAGCATGACTTGTTCCAGCCTGAGGCCGGCGGGGTCGGGGACGTGGATCTTCGGGCCGCGGGGCAGGTTCCCGGCGTGTGTGGCCAGGTCCCGCAGGGCGTCGGTCAGGGTGGTGGCGGAGTGTTCGTCGTCGGCGTGGGTGAGCTGGGCGCTGATACGGCGGTGGTCGCTCAGGTGGAGGTTGATCCGGTGGTGGGCGCGCAGCCAGTCGGCGGCGTGGTAGCCGGGGATGCCCAGTCCGGTGATGTCGATGATGATCTGCAGGGGATCGAGGTCGCGGGCCAGGTGGGGGCCGCAGAAGTCTTCCCGGCCGTGGACGTGCATTCCCTCGATTCCTTCGATGTGTTCCCGCACGTGCTGCGCGAGGTCCAGGGTTTTGTCGTAGAGGGCGTGGCCGTGTTCGACCATCTGCCGGCGCCATCCGTCGAGGGCGGCGTAGACCAGCGAGGAGGGGCTGGTGGTGCCGAGGAGGTCTTCGCGGGACTTGAGCACGGCCGCTTCGACGAGGGTGCCCTGGAGGTGGAAGACGGAGCCCTGTTCCAGGGCGGAGCCCATCTTGTGGACCGATGTCACGCACACATCGGCGCCGGCGTCCATGGCCCAGGTGGGCAGGCGGGGGTGGAAGGGCAGGTGGGCGCCCCACGCCTCGTCCACGATCAGGGGCCTGCCGCGCCGGTGGCAGGTCTCGGCCAGGGTGCTCAGGTCCGAGCAGGTGCCGTAGGGGGTGGGGCTGGTGACCAGGGCGCATCGTGCGTCGGGGTGTTCTTCGAAGGCGGCCTCGAAGGAGCGGGCCGCCGGCGGGTGCGCCAGGTGCAGTACGGGGTCCCACTGGGGGTCGACCCAGATGGGCCGCATGCCGGAGAGGATGAGGCCGGAGACCACGGATTTGTGGGCGTCCCGGCCGACGAGGATTTTCTCGTGCGGGCCGGCGGCCGAGAGCATGGCCGCTTTGACCGACAGGGAACTCCCGCAGGTCGAGAAGAAGGTGTGGTCGGCGCCCACGGCGTCCGCCATCAGGGCCTGGGCCTGTTCGAGTACGCCGTGGGAGGCGGTGCGGTCGTCGAGCCCGCTGGTCGCCAGGACGTCGGAGCGGAAGACGGCGTCTCCGAGTACTTTCCGCACCCGCGGGTCCGCGCCCCGGCCTTGTTTGTGCCCGGGCGGGGTGAAGGGCAGCTGCCCCTGTGCGTGGTATGCGGCCAGTGCTTCCAGAACCGGGGCCCTCGAATGATCCATGCAGGGCGCGTGCCCCGGCCGGCGGACCAGGAAACAGCGACCCCCCGGCCCGGCCCACACCCCCCCCGGCCCGGCCCACACCCCCGGCCCGGCCCACACCCCCGGCCCGGCCCACACCCCCGGCCCGGCCCACACCCCCGGCCCGGCCCACACCCCCGGCCCGGCCCACACCCCCGGCCCGGCCCACACCCCCGGCCCGGCCCACACCCCCGGCCCGGCCCACACCCCCGGCCCGGCCCACACCCCCGGCCCGGCCCACACCCCCGGGGGCACCCACCCCCGCTCACCCGCCCCCGGACACTGCGACGCCCGCCCCCGGACACCAGGCTGCCCGCCCGCGGGTACTGCGCTGCCCGCCCCCGGGTACTGCGCTGCACTGCGCTGCCCGTTCCGGGCGTCGCGGCCGGTCCTGGTGTGGGTTTCGGGAGCCGTGTTCTCCTCCGCGGTGTGTCCGGTGGGGAACGCCGGTGTTCCCCGGGGCTCCCCGGCATGCCCCCCGGGCAGGCCGGTGCCCGGGGGTGGGGGCATGGAAGGCCCGCGGGTGTGGCAGGGGGTTTTCATGAGGCACGCTGCGGGAGGGAAGGTATGTGCGGAGGCGGCTGGGGTCGCACGGTCGGTGCGGCGGGCCTGGCGGGGGCCGGGCCGGGAGCGGGACCTGGTGGTCCTGGCGTGCAAAGCGACACTGGCGGCGGTCCTGGCGTGGTCGGTGGCCGCCTGGCTGTTGCGTAACACTCTTGCGCTGATGGCGCCGTGGGTGGCGCTGGTTTTGGTGCGGACCACGGTCTACCGGTCGGTGGCCTGGGCGGTCCAGCAGACGCTGGCCATCGCGCTGGGGACCGTCGTGGCGACGGCCGGTGCGATGGCCCTGGGCCGGCCGGTCGCGGCGATGCTCCTGGTCCTGCCGGTGATGCTGCTGATCGGTAACTGGCAGCACTTCGGCGAGCAGGGCATCGCCGGGGCGACGTCGGCTCTGTTCACTCTGGCGGGCGGCGAGTGGTCGGTGTCCATCGCGGCCGACCGGGTCCTGGCGGCGTTCCTGGGCGCGGGGGTGGGTGTGGTGGTCAACGCCCTGGTCCTGCCGCCGGTGTACCTGCGCAGCGTCCACGAAGCCGCGGGCGGTGTGGTGCGCGAGTGCTGCGCGGTCCTGGAGGCGGTCGCGGACGGGCTGCAAGGACCGTGGCGGTACGAGCAGGCGGTGCGGTGGCAGGAACGGGCCCGCCGGCTGCCCGGGCTGCTGCGTGGTCTGCGCTCGGCGGTGGAGCGGGCCGAGGAGAGCACCCGCCTGAACCCCGAGCACCGTCGCCGCGCCCAGCCGTCCGGGCCCCCGGGCGAGGAGACGCTGCGCACCCTGGAGGATGTGGCGGACCATCTGCAGGGCCTGACACGGGTCCTGGCCGAGGCGGCGGCGGACTCCCCGGCGGCGCGCTGCGTGCGGCACACCGACGTCACCCGCCCCTACGCGGACTTCCTGCACGGGGTGAGCCGGGCCCTGGCTGTCTACGGGCGCACGGTGACCGGTGAGGACACCGGGGAAGCCCGCCGGGAGCTGGAGCGGACGCTGCGCCAGGTGGAGGCCGCCCACGAGGACTTGCGGGCCCGTCTGGCCGGGCGGCCGGTCCTGGGGCCGGCCGCGATGGAGCTGTCCGGTTCCCTGCTGGCCGAGGCCCGCCGGCTGACCCGCCGCCTGTGCCCCGGGGGAGACACGGGGCGGGACGGACGCCCCCGCAGGGAGCGGACCACCGGCGCCCGCTGAGCCCCCCGGCGGCCGCGGCGACGGAACGCGGCGACGGAACGCGGTGACGGGCCGCGGTGGTGCACAGGGCGCGGGGTGCGCAGGGCTGCCCGCCGGCCCGCCACCGGACGGGGCACCGGTCAACGCGGCACCGGACGCGGCACCGGACGCGGCACCGGTCAACGCGGCCGGGCCGGGGGCCGGTCCGGCCGGGGGGTCAGGCGGCGGCGCGCAGGGTTTCCGGGCGGGTGACGGCTGTGGGGGGCAGGGCCGGCCCGGTGAGTTCGGGCAGGACGGCGGCGGGCGTGTGGCGCCGGTGGTGGAGCAGTGCGCCGGCTCCGACGGCACCGGCGATGAGGAGTCCGCCGACGGCCAGGGTGCCGCGCGCGCCGGCCAGTTCCATCAGCAGGCCCAGCAGCGGCGGCCCCATGAGCCCCCAGACGGTGCTCGCGCTGCGCCACACGCCCAGGACCCGGCCGCGCATGTGGGCCGGGGGGTCGGTCTGCAGGACGGTGGTTCCGGCGGTGTCGGACACCGACTCCACCACGGCCATCGGCAGCACCATGATCAGCAGGATGGCGAGAGAGGGGGAGAACCCGGCCACTGCCTGCAGCAGGCCTCCGGCGGCGGCCAGGGCGCCCACCAGGCGCACCGAGGGGCTGCGCAGCCGGGCCGCGAGAACGGCGCCGGCCATGCCGCCGACGGCCAGCACGGTGGAGACCGTGCCGAACGCCGCCGCGCCGGCCTGCAGCGGGCCGGTGACCAGGACGGCCAGGGTCAGGCCGTAGTTGCGTCCGAAGACCGCGCTCAGGCCCGTGATCCCGGCCAGTGCCATCAGGCGCGGGCGGCGCATGAAGAACGCCAGGCCCTCGCGGGCGCTGCCGGGCCGGTGCGAGCTGCCCGGGACCGGTACCTGCGGGGCTGCGGGGGTGGGTGCGGGCGGTGCCTGGACGGGGCGCAGGAAGGGGATGACGGCGGCGACGAAGAGGAAGGACAGGCCGTTGGCCGCGTAGGCGGATGCCGTGCCGAGGAACGCCACCGCGACTGCGGCCAGTGCCGTGCCCGCGAGCCGGCCGACGCTGTGGACCAGCGAGCCCACCGCGATGGCGGAGGGCACGTCCTTGACGGGTACCAGGTCGTTGCCCAGCAGGGCGCAGGCCGGCCCGTCGACGGTGGCGATGAGACCGGTGACGGCGGCCAGTGCCATCAGGATGCCGACGTTGAGCTCGCCGAAGGCCACCAGTGCGGCGGTGGTGAAGGCCACCAGGCCGAGCGCGGCCTGGCTGACGGCCGCGGTGACCTTGCGGGGCCACCGGTCGACGACGGCACCGCCGAACAGCCCCATCAGCAGCCCCGGGGCGGCCTGCACCGACAGCGACAGTCCCGTGGCGGCGGCGGAGCCGGTGATCTGCAGCACCAGCAGGTTCTGCACGGTCAGCTGCATCCAGGTGCCGGCGTTGGAGACGAGGTTGGCGGCCGACCACCAGCGCATGCTGCGGTGGCGCAGGGAGCGCCAGGGGGCGTGGTCGCCGTGCTGCTTTCCGCGGCGCGGGGAGCGGGGCAGGCGGGGGAGGGGCAGACGGCGGCCGGCCGGTACAGGGGCGGGCGGCACGGGGGCGGGGGCGGGAGAAGGCACGGCGGAGGTCTTCGTGAAGAGCCCGTCAGGCTCGGAAGGCGGATGCGGCAGGCACGGGGCACCGGCCGCGTCGCGCGGCGCCCTGGCGGAGATTCGGATGCGCCTTCCGGCACCGGTCCCGTGCGGGAAGCGCAGGGGCCTTGCCGTTCAGCGACGTCCCATCGTCACAGACAGCGGGGCCCGGCCGCCGCCGCGCTCACCCCGCACGGGGCCGGCCCGGCCGCCGGGCCCCTTGTGGCGCAAGGGATCGGGCCGAGTGGGTGGGGTTGCTCACACGAGTGGCGCGGCCGCCGGGAGCGGCGCGCGCACCACGGGGCCCGCGGCGGCGCACCATGAGCCCGGCAGAGCCCACCACCCCACCCCGCCCAGCCGTCCCACCTCACCACCCCGCCCGACCACCCCGCCGCACCGGGCGGCCCGACCACCCCGCCGCACCGGGCGGCCCGACCACCCCGCCCCGCCGGGCGGCCCGGCCGCGTACGGCCGGGCGGCCGTTCCACCCCCGGCTTCAGGAGGAGAGATGAACAGGCACCCCGCCGTACCCGTCGCGGTGATCACCGGGGCGGACTCGGGCATCGGCCGCGCCACCGCCGTGCGCCTGGCCGCCCAGGGCATGGACATCGGCATCACCTGGCACCTCGACCACGAGGGCGCCCAGGCCACCGCCGCCGAGGTACGGGCCCTGGGACGGCGCGCCGCGCTCGCGCCCATGGACCTCACCCGGCTGCCGGACGCCGCCGACGCCGTCGACCGGCTCGCCGGGGAACTGGGCCGCCTCGACGTCCTGGTCAACAACGCCGGCACCGGCACCGCCACCCCCTTCCTCGACCTCACCCACGACACCGTCCGCCAGGTCGTCGACGTCGACCTCATCGGCCCCCTGCTGTGCGCGCAGCACGCTGCCCGCCGCATGATCGCCCAGGGCGGCGGCGGCAGGATCGTCAACGTCACCAGCGTCCACGAGCACCAGCCGCGGGTGGGAGCCGCGCCCTACTGCGCCGCCAAGGGCGGCCTGGGGCTGCTCACCCAGGTCATGGCACTGGAACTCGCCGAGCACGGGATCAACGTCAACGCCGTGGCACCCGGCGAGATCGCCACCCCCATGACCGGGCAGGAGGACACCGATGTCCACACCGAGCGCCGCCCCGGTGTGCCGCTGGGCCGGCCGGGCGACGCCCGCGAGGTGGCCGCGGTCATCGCCTTCCTGGCCGGCCCGGACGCGAGCTACGTCACCGGCGCCTCATGGAGCGTGGACGGCGGGATGCTGCGCATGGGCCCGCAGGCCGGCTCGCACCTGAAGGACGACGCCTGGCGCCGGCCCTGAAACAGCCCTGAACCGCCCTGGACCGCACCTGGAGGCAGGGGAGGGGGCGGAGCAGCGGGCGGGCGGGCCTGCCGGGCGCCAGGGCGGTGCCCGCAGTCCGCTGACGGTCCCGCCCGCTGACGGCCCTGCCCGCTGACGGCCCTGCCCGCTGGCGGCCCCGGCTGCGTTCCCGCCCCACCCGGTGCGGCCCCGGCCCCGTTCGCCCCGGCCCGTCCCACGGCCCCGGCCGCGCCGGCGGCCCGTCAGGTGCCCCGCGGGCGCCCGCCGCTGTCGTCTTCTCCCCGCTCCCGCGGTTCGCGCTCCCCGGGGCCGGGGGTGATGTGCAGCGCGGCTTCCTCCGCCGAGGCGGCCCCGCCGTCGGTGCCGACGTCCCTGGCGACCACGTCGTTCGCGCGGAGCGGGAGCCCGTCGTCGGCCGCCACGACCCGCCCCGCGCGGGCCTCGCCGGCCTCCTCGTCCACGGCCTCGCCGTTCGTGCCCACCTGGTCACCGATGCCGTCACCCTCGGGCGGCGCGACATCGGGCTCCTCCTCGGCCAGGCGCTGCTCCAGGCTCTCGCCCTCCCGCTGCTCCCGCGCTGTCGTGCCGTGGTGCTCCGCGGCCAGGGGCTTCTCCGGCGGCGAGTACCCCTCGTCGAGGGTCTCGTCGAGCCCGTCCCCCTCCAGCGCGTTCTCCAGGTCGAGGTCGTCGGGGTTGTCGCGGGTGTCGGAGCCGGCCGGCTGGTAGACCTCGTCACCCATCGCCTCGTCGGACATCACGTGCTCTCCCTTCCCAGGAGCGGGAAACGGCCGCGTCGCCGCGCGGACGGCCTGGACGGCCATGGCCTGTCCAGCGTGGGCCCGCTGCGGCCCTCCGGCCGTCCGGCGGTGCCGTTCAGGTGACGCCGTGCCGGGCGTGCCCGTGGCTCCCCGCCGGCGCGAGGCCCTGCTGTCCCGGCACGGCGGCTGATCACCTCCGGCTTCCGCTCCTCCGTGCGGCTTCCCGCCCTCCACGGACGAAACGGTGTGAATACGCAGGATCGGTCTGTTCCGAGGTGCGGCGGAGATGCGGCGGAGGTGCGGCGGCGCCACCCGGGCCGGGCAGGCCGGGCGCGCGCGGGGCCCCTGCCCCCGCCCGCCCCCGCGGCGGCCCCGCCGGCCGGCCCCCGGACGGTGGCGCTTGCGCGTCGTGTGCCCGCGCGGCGCCCGGGGGAACACCGGGCGCGTCCCGCCCCGCCGCGTCCCGCGCCCCGCCGCGTCACCCCTGCCACCGCCCGCGCCCCGCCCCGTCCCGCCGCCGCCCGTCTGCCGTCCTGCCGGGCCGGCGGGGAGCCGGGAGACCGCTGATCCGTCACTGGGCCAAGCGGGGATTTACAACCAGTAAGACCGAATGCTCCGGGTTTGCGGGGGTACTGGGAGGCTCCGCCCCGGTTTCCGTTCCGGGCGGCAGCCGGCGAGCCCGGCACCACCGCACCACCGCACCACCGCCTCACTGCACGTTCCCGCATCACCGCAGAAGGAGAGATTCCCATGGCCGAGACCAACCCCATCGAGCTCCAGAAGGCCCTCAAGGGCGCGCCCTACCCCGCCGACCGGGAGAAGCTCGTCGCCGTCGCGAAGAAGAACAAGGCGGGCAACGACATGGTGGAGAAGATCTCCCACCTCGACCAGAAGAGCTTCGAGAGCCCCGCGGACGTGCAGAAGGCCGTCTTCGGGACGGAGTAACACCCCGCCGGCCACCCTCCAGGAAGGAGCCCTCATGGCCACCACCCCCGCTCCCCGGTGGGAGCACGCGGTCGTCACCGGCGGGGCCGGTTTCGTCGGTTCGCACCTGTGTACCGCGTTGATCGACCAGGGCACCGCGGTGACCTGTGTCGATGACTTCTGTACCGGGTCCCGCCGGAACGTGGCCCATCTGGAGGGCCGGGCCGGTTTCACGCTCCTGCCGGCCGATGTCACGCAGCCGTTCGAGACCGCCCCCGCCGATCTGGTCCTGCACTTCGCTTCCCCCGCCTCGCCCGCCGACTATCTGCGGCTGCCGCTGCACACGCTGGAGACCGGCAGTCTGGGGACGCGTAACGCCCTTGCCCTGGCCCGCCGTCACGAGGCCCGTTTCGTGCTCGCCTCGACCTCCGAGGTCTACGGCGATCCCCAGCAGCACCCGCAGAGCGAGAGTTACTGGGGCAATGTCAATCCGGTGGGCCCGCGCAGCGTGTACGACGAGGCCAAGCGGTTCGCCGAGGCGCTGACCACCGCCGAGGCCGACGGGCACGGCACCCGGACCGGCATCGTGCGGCTGTTCAACACCTACGGGCCGCGCATGCGCGGCCATGACGGCCGGGCGGTGCCCACCTTCATCCGCCAGGCCCTGGCGGGGGAGCCGCTGACGGTGACCGGGGACGGGCGCCAGACCCGGTCGCTGGCCTATGTCGACGACACCGTCCGCGGCATCCTCGCCATGGCGGCGTCCGACCTGCGCGGGCCGGTCAATCTCGGCAACCCCACCGAGATCACGATGCTCGAACTGGCCCGTACCGTCATCGAGCTGACCGGTTCCTCCTCCACCGTCCGCTTCATCGACCGGCCCACCGACGACCCGGCCGTGCGCTGCCCGGACATCACCCTGGCCCGCGGCAAGCTCCAGTGGGAGCCCCGCGTCCCGCCCGCCGAGGGGCTCGCCCGGGCCATCAGCTGGTTCCGGGCCCAGGCCGCCTGAAAACCCCCGCCCCCACCGGCCGTTGCCGTCCCCCCCCGCCCCCGCCCCCCAGCCGCCCCGCCCCGCCCTCGCCCGGCCCTTCCGCCCCTCCTGTCTCGCCTCTTCCGTCCCGCCGTTGTCGCCGCCGGCGCCGAGCGCCCCGCCCCGCAGGCCGGCCACGAAAGGCCCCACCCCATGCGCATCCTCGGAATCAACGCCCTCTTCCACGACCCCGCCGCCGCCCTGGTGATCGACGGGGTGACCGTCGCCGCCGCCGAGGAAGAACGCTTCTCCCGGCGCAAACACGGCAAACGGCCGGTGCCCTTCTCCGCCTGGGAACTGCCCGGCCAGGCCGCCGCCTGGTGCCTGAGCCAGGCCGGCCTGCGCCCCGCGGACCTCGACGCCGTCGCCTACTCCTTCGACCCCCGCCTCGCCCGCCCGGCCGACACCATGGGACTGCACGACCCCTGGGACCACCTGCGCCTGACCTACGCCCGCGAGGCCCCCGGCTTCCTGAGCGAGGCCCTGCCCGGCCTCGACCCCGCCCTCGTGCACTTCGTCCCGCACCACATGGCCCACGCCGCCTCCAGCGCCTACGCCGCCCCCGGCGCCGAGAACTCCTCCGTCCTCGTCCTCGACGGCCGCGGCGAGGCCACCTCCCACCTCGCGGCCCGCCGCACCGGCAACCACCTCGAACCCCTCCACGGGCAGGAACTGCCGCACTCCCTGGGCCTGGTCTACGAAGAACTCACCGCGCACCTGGGCTTCCTGCGCTCCAGCGACGAGTACAAGGTGATGGCGCTGGCCTCCTACGGCACCCCGCGCCTGCTGCCCGAGCTGCGCCGCCACGTCCATCCCACCGGCGACGGCGGTTTCCGGGCCACCGGCGTGCCGTGGCAGGAGCTGTGCCCGCCGTGCCGGCCCGGCGAGGCCTGGACCCAGGCCCACGCCGACCTCGCCGCCAGCACCCAGGCGGCCTTGGAGGAGACGCTGCTCGACCTCGCCCGCTGGCTCCACGGCCAAACCCACGACGGTGTCCTGACGCTGGCCGGGGGAGTGGCGCTCAACTGCGTGGCCAATTCCCGTCTCGCCCGCGAGGGCCCCTTCTCCCGGGTGTGGGTCCAGCCCGCCTCCGGTGACGCGGGCACCGCGCTGGGCGGCGCGCTGCTGCTGTCCGCCGGCGCCGGGCACACGCCCCGCCCCCCGGCCGGTGCCGACCTCGGCCGCGGCTGGTCGGACGCGGAACTCGAAGCCTGGCTCAAGACGGCCCAGGTGCCCTTCGAACGGCCCGAGGATGTCGCCGAGACCGTGGCCGAGGCCCTGGCCGGCGACGCGATCGTCGCCTGGTTCCAGGGCCGCGCGGAGTTCGGCCCGCGGGCCCTGGGCCACCGCTCCCTGCTCGCCCACCCGGGCCGGGTGGGCAACCTCGAGCGCCTCAACGACGTGAAGGGACGCGAGCAGTTCCGCCCCGTGGCCCCCATGGTCCTCGCCCACCGCGCCCCGGAGATCTTCGACGGCCCGCTGCCCAGCCCCTACATGCTCTTCGTCCACGACGTGGCCCCCCGGTGGCGCGAGCGCATCCCCGCGGTGGTGCACGTGGACGGCACCGCCCGGATCCAGACCGTCGAGGCGGACACCGAACCCCTCGTCGCCCGGATGCTCACCGCCTTCGAACGGCTCACCGGGCTGCCCGTGGTCGTCAACACCAGCCTGAACACCGCCGGCCGCCCCATGGTGGACGACCCCCGCGACGCCCTGGAATGCTTCGGCTCCGCCCCCGTGGACCTGCTCGCGATGGGCCCCTTCGTGGTGCGCCGCCGGGAATTCTTCGCCGCCGGCCGGCCCGACCTGGCCACCACCACCGCCGGCCCCCAGGACAAGGGCTGCGTCCGGTGAACGGCACCCCCCTGCCCGACCCGGCCGGCCCGCTGCCCGACCCGGCCGCCGCCCTGCCCGGCCCGCTGCCGGCGTTGGCGTACGCGGTGGTCATCCCGACCCTGGGCCGCCCCAGCCTGACCGACTGCCTGCGCGCCCTGGACCGCGGCCAGGGGCCGCGGCCCACCCGGATCGTCCTGGTCGACGACCGGCCGCTGGAGGACTGCACGCCCCTGCCCGTGACCGTCCCCGCGCGCTTGCGCGACCTCACCGACGTGGTGCCCGGCCGCGCCGCCGGCCCTGCCGCCGCCCGCAACGCCGGCTGGCGGGCGGCGGCCGAGCCGTGGATCGCCTTCCTCGACGACGACGTCCTGCCCGGCCCCACCTGGGCCGCCGACCTCGCCGCCGACCTCGCCGCGGCCGGCGCCCGCACCGCCGCCGTCCAGGCACACATCACCGTCCCGCTGCCCGAGGGCCGCCGCCCCACCGACTGGGAACGCACCACCGCGGGACTGGCCCGCGCCCGGTGGATCACCGCCGACATGGCCTACCGGCGCACCGCCCTGGAGGAGAGCGGCGGCTTCGACGAACGCTTCCCGCGCGCGTTCCGCGAGGACGCCGACCTCGCCCTGCGCGTCCTGGACGCCGGCTGGACCATCACCCAGGGCACCCGCCGCACCACCCACCCCGTACGCCCCGCGGACCGCTGGGTCTCGCTGCGCACCCAGGCCGGCAACGCCGACGACGTGCTGATGAACCGTCTCCACGGCCGGACCTGGTGGGAGCGGGCGGGCGCGCCCCGCGGCCGGCTGCCGGCCCACCTGGCCGTGAGCGCGGCCGGGGCGGCGGCACTGGCGGCCGCGGCCGCCCGCCGGCCCCGGGCCGCGGCCGGCTGCGGGGCCCTGTGGCTGGCGGGCTGCGCGGAGTTCGCCTGGGCCCGTATCGCCCCGGGGCCGCGCACCGGCCGGGAAGTGGCCGTCATGGCGGCGACCAGCGTCCTCATCCCGCCCGCCGCCGTCCTGCACTGGCTGCGGGGCCTGGCCCGCCACCGCCACGCCGCCCCGCGCCCGCTGCCCCCGCGCCCGCCGGCCCCCGGCCGGCCCCCCTCCACCCCCGCCCCGGCCACCGCCCCGCTTCCCCAAACCTCCCCCTGACCCCGCCACGCCCCTCCCGCCACGCCCCTCCCGCCACGCCCCTCCCGCCACGCCCCTCCCGCCACGCCCCTCCCGCCACGCCCCTCCCGCCACGCCCCGCTCCCGCCCGGTGCTCCCGGCCGGGCCCCGCCCTGTCCCGCCGCTCCGCTCCGCCTTGCCCGCACCCCATCCCGCTCCGCCCGGGCACGGGCACCGCCCCGGGCCGTCCCGGCCGCGCCCGGCCGTGCTCGCACTTTGTAGCCGTTTGGCGTGGTTTTAGTGGTCGCCACCGGGTTACTCAGGGTGCGTGTTCACCACTTCCACCCCTCGAACCCCACCGGTCCCGGCCGGCGGCCCGTGGCTCTTCCCCCCGGGCCCCCCGGATCCGACGGCTGCCCCGGGCCCCCCGGACCCGACGGATGCCCCGGGCCTCCTGGACCTGCCGGGCCCCCCGGACCCGACGGCCGCCCCGGGCGGCCCGGGCGGCCCGGCCCCGTCGCGCTCCCAGGAGCCCGCCCCCTCCCGCTCACCCCGCCTGCTCACCCCGCCCGGCCCGCCCCGCCCGCCGGGGGGCCTGCCCGACGCTGTCCTCTTCGACCGTGACGGCACCCTCATCGAGGACGTCCCCTACAACGGCGATCCCCGCCGGGTGCGCCTGATGCCCCAGGCCCGTGCGGCCGTGGACACCGTCCGTTCCTGGGGGGTGCCGGTGGCGGTGGTGAGCAACCAGTCCGGTGTCGCCCGCGGTCTGCTGGACCACCGGCGGGTGAGGGCGGTCCAGGGCCGCGTCGAGGAACTCCTGGGCCCGTTCGCGCTCTGGGCGGTCTGCCCCCACGGCCCCGGCGACGGCTGCGCCTGCCGCAAGCCCGCCCCCGGGCTCATCCACGCCGCCTGCCGGCGCCTGGGCGCCGACCCCCGCCGGGTCGCCGTCATCGGAGACATCGGCTCCGACGTCGCCGCCGCCCGCGCCGCCGGGGCCCGCGGCGTTCTCGTCCCCACCGCCCTCACCCGCCCCCAGGAGACCGCGGCCGCCCCCGAAAAGGCCCCCGACCTGCTGGCCGCGGTACGGCTGCTGCTGCCCGGCGGACAGGGAGCCAGATGACCACAGGCGGACACACCCTGGTGGTACGGCTCGACAGCGCAGGCGACGTGCTGCTCGCCGGGCCCGCGATCCGTGCCGCCGCGGCGGCCTCCGCCCGCACCGCCCTGCTGTGCGGGCCACGGGGCGAAGCCGCCGCCCGCCTGCTGCCGGGCCTGGACGACATCCTGGTCTACGACGCCCCCTGGGTGGGCTTCGACGCACCCCCGGCCCGCCGGGCCGACACCGACGCGCTCCTGGACGCCCTGGCCGCCCGCCGCTTCGACCGGGCCCTGATCCTCGCCTCCTACCACCAGAGCCCGCTGCCGGCCGCCCTCCTGCTCAAAATGGCCGGCGTGCCCTGGATCGCCGCGGACAGCGAGCACTACCCCGGCTCCCTCCTGGACCTGCGCCACCACCGCGCCCCCCACCGCCACGAAGCCGCCGCCGCCCTCGACCTCGCCGAAGCGGCCGGCCTGCGCCTGCCCCCCGGCGACAGTGGCGCCCTGCGCGTGACCTGCCCGGCCGCGGCCCCCCATCTGACGGGCCCCGGCCCCTACCTCGTCGTCCACCCCGGCGCCGCCGTGCCGGCCCGCGCCTGGAGCGCCCCGCGCGCCGCCCGCGCCGTCGCCGCCCTTGCCGCCGCCGGCCACCGCGTCGTGGTCACCGGCGGTCCGGCCGAACGCGACCTCACCGCCGCCGTCGCCGGCCGCCACGCCCTCGACCTCGGCGGACGCACCACCCTGCCCGAACTCGCCGCCGTCATCGCCGCCGCGCGGACCCTCATCACCGGCAACACCGGCCCCGCCCACCTCGCCGCCGCCGTCGCCACCCCCCTGGTCTGCCTCTTCGCACCCGTCGTACCGGCCCACCGCTGGGCCCCCTACCGCGTGCCCCACGTCCTCCTCGGCCACCAGGACGCCCCGTGCGCCGGCACCAGGGCCCGCACCTGCCCCGTCCCCGGCCACCCCTGCCTCGACTCGGTCACGGACGCCGAACTCCTCACCGCCGTGGACACCCTGCTCACCCGCACCCCCGGCCCCGGCCCCGACCAGGAGGTCACCGTATGAACATCCTGCTGTGGCACGTGCACGGCTCCTGGACCACCGCCTTCGTCCAGGGCCCCCACACCTACCTCGTCCCCGTCACCGAGGACCGCGGCCCCGACGGCCTGGGCCTGGCCCGCACCTTCCCCTGGCCCGAGTCCGTCCGCGAACTGACCCCCCACCAGCTCCGCGACACCCCCCTCGACCTCATCGTCCTCCAGCGCCCGCACGAGGAGGAACTGGCCATGCGCTGGCTCGGCGGCAGGCGCCCCGGCCACGACATACCCGCCGTCTACCTCGAACACAACGCCCCCCACGGCCACGTGCCCGACACCCCCCACCCCTGCGCCGGCCGCGGCGACCTGACCCTGGTGCACGTCACCCACTTCAACCGCCTCTTCTGGGACAACGGCACCACCCGCACCGAAGTCATCGAGCACGGCATCGTCGACCCCGGCCACCTCTACACCGGCCACCTGCCCCGGGCCGCCGTCGTCGTCAACGACCCCCTGCGCCGCGGCCGCACCACCGGCACCGACCTTCTGCCCGCCCTCAGCGAAGCCGCCCCCCTCGACGTGTTCGGCATGGGCACCGAAGGCCTCGCCCGCCACCTCGGCCTGACCCCCGCCCGGTGCCGCACCGCCGACCTGCCCCAGGCCGAACTGCACACCACCATCGCCCGCCGCCGCCTGTACCTGCACCCGGTGCGCTGGACCTCCCTGGGCCTGTCCCTGCTGGAAGCCATGCACCTGGGCATGCCCGTGGTGGCCCTGGCCACCACCGAGGCCACCGAAGCCGTCCCCGCGGGCGCCGGCGTCCTCTCCACCCGCCCCCGGGCCCTGGCCGAGGCCGCCCGCCACTACCTGGACCACCCCGCTGCCGCCGCCGAGGACGGAGCCCGCGCCCGCGACGCGGCCCTGGCCCGCTACGGACTCAAACGCTTCCTGGCCGACTGGGAAGACGTCCTGCAGGAAGCGGTCCGCCGATGACCGCCACCCCGCGCCCCGGCCGCACCATAGCCCTGGTCTCCGAACACGCCAGCCCCCTCGCCGTCCTGGGCGGCGTCGACGCCGGCGGCCAGAACGTCCACGTCGCCCACCTCGCCGCCGCCCTCGCCGACCACGGCCACCACGTCACCGTCTACACCCGCCAGGACGCCCCCCACCTGCCTCCCCGGGTCGCCCTGCGCCCGGGCGTCGACGTCCGCCACGTCCCCGCCGGCCCGCCCCGCCACATCCCCAAGGACCAACTCCTGCCCCACATGGAGCAGTTCGGCCACTTCCTGGCCGACGAGTGGCGCCACCGGCCGCCGGACATCATCCACTCCCACTTCTGGATGTCCGGCATCGCCGCCCTGGCCGCGGCCCGCGAACTCGGCCTGCCCCTGGTGCACACCTACCACGCCCTCGGCACCGTCAAGCGCCGCCACCAGCGCCAGGAGGACACCAGCCCACCGGACCGGATCGCCCTGGAAAAAGCAGTCGGCCACGGCTGCGACCGCATCATCGCCACCTGCCGCGACGAGGTCCGCGAACTGGCCGCCATGGGCATCGCCGCCGACCGCACCACCATCGTCCCCTGCGGCGTGGACACCACCGTCTTCACCCCCCACGGGCCCGCCGCCCCCCGCCCTCCCCGCCGCCACCGCCTGCTCCAGATCGGACGGCTCGTCAAACGCAAAGGCGCCGCCCTGTCCATCACCGCCCTCACCGCCCTGCCCGGCACCGAACTCCTCATCGCCGGCGGCCCCCCGCCCCACCAGCTCCACCAGGACCCCGAAGTACGCCGGCTGCGCGAGACGGCCCGCCGCACCGGAGTCGCCGACCGCGTCCGCTTCACCGGCGGCCTGCCCCGCGAAAGCATCCCCGCCCTGCTGCGCAGCGCGGACGTGGTGCTGTGCCCCGCCGACTACGAGCCCTTCGGCATCGTCCCCCTGGAAGCCATGGGCTGCGGCACCCCCGTCGTCGCCACCGCCACCGGCGGCCACCTCGACACCGTCGCCGACCCGGCCACCGGCCGCCTGTTCACCCCCGGCGACCCCGCCGCCCTGGCCAGGGCCGTCACCGCACTCCTGGCCGACCCCGCCCGCCGCGCCGCCTGCGGCGCCGCAGGCCGCCGCCGGGTCCTGACCCGCTACGGCTGGGACCAGGTGGCCGCCGCCACCTGGGACGTCTACCACGACGTGCTGGCCCTGCACCCGAGCCACCCGAGCCGCGGCAGGAGCGAGGTGACCCCCGGCCCCGCGCGCTGACCCCGCCCCACCCCCCCCCGGGGGGCGGGGCAACGACCACCAGGCGAAGCACAGGCGAAGCACAGGCGAAGCACAGGCGAAGGAGGCAAGGGCCGCCCCGGCCACCACCGGAGCACCCCCACCCACCATGACCGATCCCCTGCACGCCGCACACACCCACTGCCAGTCGCTGCTCGACGCCCTCGGCCACCTCCGCCGCCGCGGACTGGGACAGCTCACCGAATGGGGCGGCCACCTCGCCGCCGTCCTCCCCCTCGGCGGCCGCCTGCTGGCCGCCGGCAACGGCGGCAGCGCCGCCCAGGCCCAGCACCTGACCGCCGAACTCGTGGGCCGCTACCGCACCGAACGCCCCGCCTACTCCGCGATCGCCCTGCACGCCGAGACCTCCACCCTGACCGCCATCGGCAACGACTACGGCTTCGAGGAGCTCTACGCCCGCCAGGTGAGCGCCCACGGCAGGCCGGGTGACGTGCTGCTGCTGATGTCCACCTCCGGCCGCAGCCCCAACCTGCTGGCCGCCGCCGACACCGGCCGCCTGGCCGGGCTGCGGGTCTGGGCCATGACCGGCCCCCGCCCCAACCCCCTGGCCGACCGCGCGGACGAAGCCCTGTGCATCGAAGCGGACAACACCGCCACCGTGCAGGAAGCCCACCTGGTGGCCCTGCACCTGCTGTGCGAATCCTTCGACGCCGCCGCCCGGACCGACGCCGCCGCCCGCGCCGCCACCGGCCCTCTCCCCGCCGGCGCCCACCCCGCCCCCACCGGCCGCACCACCGGCCACCTCACCGCCACCACCGGCCACCCCACCACCGGCCATCCCGCCACCGGCCGCACCGTCGCCGGCCGCCGCGCCCCCGTTACCGAACACCCCGTCACCGAAGACCCCGTCACCGGGGGGCCCGCCCCGGCTCCCGCCCCCGGCACACCCCCGCCCGCCGCGCCCGGCCCCGAAGTACCGGCCGGCTGAAAGGGACGAACCCCATGAGCAGCCACACCGATTCCCGCACCGATCCCCGCACCGGCCCCCGTCACCACAGGCGCACCAGGCGGGGGAGCGGACAGCAGCCCCTCCTCGTCGTCGGTGACACCCTCCTGGACCAGGACATCGACGGTGAAGCCACCCGCCTGGCACCCGATGCCCCCGCCCCGGTCGTCGACGTCCGCCACCACCGCAGCCACCCCGGCGGCGCGGGCCTCGCCGCCGCCCTCGCCGCCCGCGACGGGCGCACCGTGGTGCTGGTGACCGCCCTCGGCGACGACCAGGCCAGCGACACCGTCCGCCAGGCCCTGGCCCCCCGCGTCCACCTGGTGGAGCTCTCCCTCGACGGCACCCTGCCCGTCAAGACCCGCGTCCGCGCCGGCGACCGCCCCCTGGTCCGTATCGACGACGGCGGCGGCACCCCCGGCGAGCCCGGCGACGCCGTACGGGAGGCCTTCGCCGATGCCGGGGCCGTACTCGTCGCCGACTACGGCCGCGGCACCGCCCGCGCCGTGCGCAGCCACCTGCACACCGCCGCCCGCAGGGCACCGGTCCTGTGGGATCCCCACCCCAGGGGCGACACCCCCGTCCCCGAGGTGCGGCTGGCCACTCCCAACGCCGCCGAGGCCCGCGCCCTGGCGCCCCCGGCCGCCGAGCCCGCCACCGGCGACTCCCTGCGCGCCCACGCCCTGCGCGGCGCCGCTCTCGCCCGGCACTGGCAGGCCGCGGCCGTCGCGGTCACCCTCGGCGAGCGGGGCGCGATCCTCACCCGCAACGGCAGCGACAGCCCCATGCTCGTCCCGCCCCCGCACCCGGCCACCGGCGACCCCTGCGGGGCCGGCGACTGCTTCGCCGCCGTCGCCGCCGCCGCACTGGGCGACGGCGCCCTCCCCGAGGAAGCCATCCAGCGGGCGGTCGCCGAAGCAGCGGCCTTCGTCGCCGCGGGCGGCGCCGGCAACCCCCGCCTGTGGGACCCGCAGAGCCCCGCGCCGCCCCCCGCGCACCACTGCCAGGACCCCTTCACCCTGGCCGCGGCCGTCCGCGCCCGCGGCGGGACCGTCGTCGCCACCGGCGGCTGCTTCGACCTCCTGCACGCCGGCCACGTCGGACTGCTGGAAAGCGCCCGCCGTATCGGCGACTGCCTCATCGTCTGCCTCAACTCCGACGCCTCCATCCGCCGCCTGAAGGGACCGGGCCGCCCGCTGACGCCCGAAGCCGACCGCGTCCGCGTCCTGTCCGGGCTCGGCTGCGTCGACGCCGTCGCCGTCTTCCACGAGGACACCCCCGAAACCCTGCTGCGCACCCTGCGCCCGGACGTCTGGGCCAAGGGCGGCGACTACACCGCCGAGACCCTCCCCGAATCCGCCGCCCTGCGCGAATGGGGCGGACAGGCCGTGACCCTGCCCTACCTCGCCGGCCGCTCCACCACCGAACTCGCCCGCCGCGCCGCGCTCGCCCCCCTCACCCCGCCGACCACCACCCGCCCATGACCCCCCAGCACCCGCCCAACCCCCCACAGCCGCACGGTCCGCGGCTGCTGGCCCTGCGCGCCCTCGGCCTCGGCGACCTCCTCACCGCCGTGCCCGCCCTGCGCGCCCTGCGCCGCGCCCACCCCGGCCACACCCTCGTCCTGGCCGCCCCCGCACGCCTGGCCCAAGCCGCCGCGGCCACCGCCGCCGTCGACCAGCTGCTCCCCGCCCAGGCCCCCGGCCGGGCCGTCCCCGCACGCCTGGACTGGACCGGACCGCCGCCCGACCTCGCCGTGGACCTGCACGGCAACGGCCCGCCCAGCCACCTGCTGCTGCACGCCCTTGGCCCCCGCCGCCTCTACGCCTACGCCCACCCCGGCACCCCCCACCTTCCCGGCCCCGCCTGGCAGGAGGACGAGCACGAACGGGCCCGCTGGTGCCGGCTCCTGCGCTGGTACGGCACCCCCGCCGACCCCGCGGACCTGCGCATCCCCCCGCCTGAGGGCCCCTCACCCGCCCCCGGTGCCATCGTCATCCACCCCGGTGCCGATGCCCCGGCCCGCCGCTGGCCGCCGGGGCGGTTCGCCACCGTGGCCCGTGCCCTGCACCGCGCCGGGCACCGTGTCGTCCTGACCGCCGGCGCCGGCGAAGGCCCCCTGGCCCACCGGATCGCGGAAGAAGCCGGCCTGCCGGCCACCGCCGTCCTCGGCGGCACCACCGACCTGCCCTTCCCCCGCCTGGCCGCCCTCGTCGCCCACGCCCGCGCTGTCCTCGTCGGCGACACCGGCCTCGCCCACCTCGCCACCGCCCTGGACACCCCCTCCGTCGTCCTCTTCGGCCCCGTCGCCCCCCGCCTGTGGGGACCACCGCAGGGCCCCCGCCACCACGTGCTGTGGCACCCCGGCCCCGGCGACCCCGCCCGCCCCGGCGACGCCCACGGCCCCGCCCCCGACCCCCGGCTGCTGCGCATCACCTGCCAGGAGGTCCTCACCGCCCTCGACTGCCTGCCCGCCCCCCACCGAGCCGCGGAGACCGTGTCATGACACCCCCCGCCACACCCTCCGGTCCCGCCGCACCCCTCGGTCCCGCCGCATCCCCTCACTCCGCTGTCCGGGTGGGTGTCGTCGTCATCACCCGCAACCGCCGCGAACGCCTGCTGCACACCCTGGACCGTCTGGCCGCGCTGCCCGAACGCCCGCCGGTGACCGTCGTCGACAACGCCTCCACCGACCACACCGCCCACGCCGTACGCACCCGCCACCCCGGCGTCACGCTGCTCACCCCGGGCCGCAATCTCGGCGCCGCGGGCCGCAATGTCGGCGCCGCCGCCCTGAACACCCCCTACATCGCCTTCGCCGACGACGACTCCTGGTGGGAACCGGGCGCCCTGGCCCACGCCGCCCGCCTCTTCGACACCCACCCCCGCCTCGCCCTGATCGCCGCCGCCACCCACGTCGGCCCGGCCGGCCACCCCGACCCCCTCAACCGCCTCCTGGCCACCTCACCCCTGGGCCACGCCCCCGACCTGCCCGGCCCTTCCGTCCTGGGCTTCCTCGCCTGCGCCGCCGTCGTACGCCGCGACGCCTTCCTCGCCGCCGGCGGCTTCCACCCCCTGCTGCACTTCGGCGGCGAGGAAACCCTCCTGGCCCTCGACCTGGCCGCCGCGGGCTGGGGCCTGGCCCACTGCCCCCAGGTCATCGCCCGCCACGACCCCGACCCCGGCCCCCGCACCGGGCGCACCGCCCGGCTCCTGCGCAACGAACTCCTCACCCTCTGGATGCGCCGCCCCCTGCCCCGCGCCCTGGCCCGCACCTGGGCCCTGGCCCGTGCCTGCCCCGCCGACCCCGACGCCCGCAGCGCCCTGGCCGCCGCCCTGGCCCGCCTGCCCGCGGCCCTCGCCCGCCGCCGCCCCCTGCCACCCGCCGTCGAACACAGCCTCACCACCCTGGAAACCCCGCCCGCCCCGCCCCCGCACCCCGCATGCCCGCCCGCACCGCACCAGGGCACCACCCCCAGGGAGAACACCCCGTGAGCGACCCCCGCACCACCGTCATCGTCATCACCCACAACCGGCGCGACGAACTCCTGCACACCCTGGACCGTCTGGCCGCGCTGCCCGAACGCCCGCCGGTGACCGTCGTCGACAACGCCTCCACCGACCACACCGCCCACGCCGTACGCACCCGCCACCCCGGCGTCACGCTGCTCACCCCGGGGCGCAATCTCGGCGCCGCGGGCCGCAATCTGGCCGCCCGCCTGGCCACCACTCCCTGCCTCGCCTTCTGCGACGACGACTCCTGGTGGGAACCCGGCTCCCTCAGCGGTGCCGCCGACCTCCTCCAGGCCCACCCCCGCCTCGCGGCCGTCACCGCCCGCATCCTCGTGCACCCCGCCCCCACGCAAGCACCCCCCGCCCCCGCGGAAGAACCCCCCGCGGGGGCGCCCTTCACACCCGCGGAACAACCCCCCGCGGAACAACCCCCCGCGGAACAACCCCCCGCGGAACAACCCCCTGCGGAAGTACCCTCCGCAGAGCCCTTCGAGGACCCCATCGTCAGCGAGCTGCGCCACTCACCCCTCCCACGCCCCCCATGGCTGTCCACCCCCGCCCTCGGCTCCTTCCTCGCCGCCGCCACCGTCGTGCGCACCGACGCCTTCCGCACCGCCGGCGGCTTCTCCCCGCGCCTGTGGCTCGGCGGCGAGGAAGAACTCCTGGCCGCCGACCTCGCCGCCCACGGCTGGTGGCTCACCTACGCCGACCACCTCACCGCCCACCACCGCCCCTCGCCCCACCGCGACACCCGCCTGCGCCGCCGCCACGGCATCCGCAACACCCTGTGGTCCACCTGGCTGCGCCGCTCCGCCCCCGCCGCCCTGCGCCGCACCGCCCACCTCGCCCGCACCGTCCCCCGCGACGCCACCTCCGCCCGCGCCTTCGCCGAGGCCGCCGCGGGCATCGGCTGGATCCTGCGCGAACGCCGCCCCGTGCCCCGCGCGGTCGAGGACCGGCTACGCCTGCTCGACACCCCCCAGAAGACCTCCACCGCCCGCCGCTATGTCGGCTGACGGCATGCCGGCCGGCCCCCCGCCAGCGGCGGCGCCCCGCCCGCCCGCCGCTGTGCCGGCTGACACCCCATCAGCAGCGGTGGACCACCGCGCCCGGCGCGTCCTGCTCACCGGCTGGTTCAGCTTCCTGCACGGCGAAGTCACCGCCGGTGACCTGCTCGCCGCCCAGGCCGTCCAGCAGACCCTGCACCAGGCCGGCATCGCCCACGACACCGCCTTCTCCCCGCGCTTCGCCCCCCGCGCCCTCCACCTCGACGCCGCCGACCCCGCCCGCTACACCCATCTGGTCTTCGCCTGCGGCCCCCTGCACTCGCGCCCCGCCCCCGACGGCACCAGCCCCCTGCTCGACCTGCACGCCCGCTTCGCCCGCTGCCACCGCATCGCCGTCGGCGTCTCCGTACCCGACCCCACCGACCCGGCCGCGACCCTCTTCGACGACCTGCTGCACCGCGACCTGGCCGGCCGCGCCCCCGCCACCGACCTCAGCCTCCACGCCCCCGCCCCGGCCCGCCCCCCGCTGCTGGGCGTCATCCTCACCCACGGCCAGCACGAATACGGGCCGCTGCGCCGGCACACCGCCGTCACCCGCGCCCTGACCGACTGGCTCCCCACCACCCGGGCGGCCCGGCTGCCCCTGGACACCCGCCTGGACACCCGCGACTGGCGCCTGCCGGCGACCCCCGACGAACTGCACACCCTCCTGGCCCGCCTCGACGCCGTCATCACCACCCGCCTGCACGGCATGGTCCTCGCCCTGCGCGCCGGCGTCCCCGCCCTGGCCGTCGACCCCGTCGCCGGCGGCGCGAAAGTCACCGCCCAGGCCGCTGCCCTGGGCTGGCCGGCCGTCCTGCCCTGCGAGAGCGTCCGCCCCCGCCACCTGGACCGGATGCTGCGCTGGTGCCTGTCGGCCCAGGGCCGCCGGCACGCCGCCGCCTGCGCGGCCCGCCCCGCCGAGGCCACCGTCCTCGACGACCTCCTGCGCCGCCTGCACCAGCCCCCCGCCCACCCCGCCCGGGGGAGCGGGGAAGAAGGCCCCCGAGCCCCCCACCGGACCTGAAAAGACCTCAGATGACCCCCGGCCACCGGCAGGCACCCCGGATCCGCGAGGGCCCGCGTGAGATGCCGCCGCCCGGGCACACGAGGCCACGAAGGCATCGGGGTGAAGCCGCGGCCCTGCCCCCGGGCGTCGCCGCCGATCCGCCCGCACTGCGGCGAAGATCGGCGCTACCGGACCCGGGAGCACCCCGGGCGCCCCCGGACACGACCGAGGAGAGAAACGAGATGACCACAGCCCGCGAGATCATGACCGAAGGCGCCGAATGCGTCGGCGCCCAGGAAAGCGTGCTGGACGCCGCCCGGAAGATGACCCGGATGGGCGTGGGCGCACTGCCGATCTGCGGCACCGACGACAAGCTCAAGGGCGTACTGACCGACCGGGACGTCGTGGTGAAGGTCCTGGGCGCCGGCAAGGACCCCTCCGCCGTGAAGGCGGGCGAACTCGCCCAGGGCGAGGCCGTCACCATCGGCGCCGACGACGACGCCGGCGAGATCCTGCGCACCATGGGCTCGCACAAGGTACGCCGCCTGCCGGTCATCGACGGCCACCGCCTGGTGGGCATGGTCGCCCTGGCCGACGTCGCCCGGGCCCTGCCGGACCGCCAGGTCGGCGACCTGCTGGAAGCCCTGTCCACCGACTGACCCCCGAAGGGGGCGTCCCGCGACGACGCGAAGAAGGGGGGCGCTCGTGCCCGGGCGGCTGCGCCCGGCCCGCACCGGGCGGCCCCCCGCCCCCGGAACCGCAGCCCCGGCAGCACGGTCCGCGGGAATCTCCTGGACCGTCCGGATGGCGTGCGGCACCCGGACCGCCTGCGGGGCCCGGCCCGGGGTATGCGGCTGAGGGAGGTGATCGTTGTGACGCAGGAGAACCGGGACAACCCGGCAGAACGCTACCCGCGGCCTGAGTTCCCCGACCAGGAACAGACACCGCCCGGGCACACCGGCCGGATGGACCCCCGCCCGGACCACGGTGAGGACACCTACCGGGGCAGCGGCCGGCTGGAAGGCCGCCGGGCCGTGATCACCGGTGGCGACTCGGGCATCGGACGGGCGGTGGCACTGGCCTTCGCCCGCGAAGGCGCGGACGTGCTGTTCACGCACCTGCCCGAGGAGGACAAGGACGCCCGCGAGACCTCCGCCCTCATCGAGGCGGCGGGGCGCCGGGCGACAGCCCTGCCCTGCGACCTGCGCGAGGAGGGGGAGTGCCACCGGGTGGTGGACCACGCGGTGCGGGAGTTCGGCCGCATCGACGTGCTGGTGAACAACGCGGCGTACCAGATGGGCCAGCCCGACGGCCTCGAAGCGATCACCACCGAGCAGTTCGACCGGGTACTGCGCACCAATGTCTATGCGATGTTCTGGCTCTGCAGAGCGTCCCTGCCGCACATCCCCGAGGGCGGCAGCATCATCAACACCACCTCCGTGCAGGCCTACAAGCCCAGCCCCCACCTCCTGGACTACGCCATGACGAAGGGGGCGATCGTCACCTTCACCCAGGGGCTGGCCGGGCAGCTCGCCGAACGGGGCATCCGCGTCAACGCCGTGGCCCCCGGCCCGGTCTGGACCCCCCTCATCCCCGCCACCCTCCCGGACACCGCGAGCTTCGGGAAACAGAGCCCGCTGGGCCGCGCGGCCCAGCCGGCCGAGATGGCCCCCGCCTACGTCTTCCTCGCCTCGCAGGAAGCGAGCTACATCACCGCCGAGATCCTCAACGCCACCGGCGGCACCCCGCTGCCCTGACCGGAAAACCGGCAACGCATACGCCGCCCCCATCGGGGTACCCAGTCGGCTGCCCCGCCACCACGGCGCGGCGGGGCAGCCGGACCACGACCCCAAGGCGGCCGACATGCCCCGACACCAGCCCGATGACCCACGCCGCACCCCCCAGGAGCGGGCCCGCGACGAGAGGGGACCTGGAGCCCACTCCGGCCGGGAGAGCCGGCCGCGTGAGCGCTCCGTGCCGGGCACCGCCGGCGCCCGCGAGGGCTACCCCGCCCGAGGCGGCACGGCACACGACGAGCCCCTCGAAGGCGTGCGAGCGCGCGGCGGAAGAACCAAGAAAGACGCGGAGAAGGAGCGCACACGCGACGAGGGACACGGCAAGAACACCCAGCCATGACGAGCCGGGGCGAGACGACAGGACGGCCCCGGCCCGCGACGGCCCGCGCCGGCCCGGCAGAGGCAGGCCCCCATGGTGTCCCCGCCGGCTGAGCACCACCTCGCCTTCCCCCTGCTCGAGGCCCAGTGGCTGTGCCAGACCTTCGTCCACTGGCCCTACGAGCCGGCCGTGGTGCAGGCGCTCCTTCCCCCCGGCCTGAGCGCAGACCTCTACCACGACGCGGCCTGGGTCAGCTTCACCCCCTTCCTCATGAGCCGCGTACGGCCCCCCGGCCCGCCGGCCGGCCGCCGGGCCGCCTTCCTGGAGACGAACCTGCGCACCTATGTCCGCCTCGAGGACGGCACGGAGGCCTTGTGGTTCTTCTCCCTGGAGGTATCCAGTGCCCTGATGCTCACCGCCCGCCTCGCCGGCGCCCCCTACCACCTCGGGGACCTCAGCCTGCGTACCAGGGGCGACGGGAGCATCACCTACACGGGTGTCCGCCGCGGCGGATCCCCCTCCTACCACCTGACCGTCCGTCCCGGCCGGGCGCTCGTCCCCGGTGAGCGGGACATCTGGCTGACCTCACGCTGGCGTGCGGTCACCCGCCGGGCCGGACGGCTGTGGCAGACCCCCGTCACCCACGAACCCTGGCCGCTGTCGGCCGCCCGCGAGGACGGGCTTCAAGAGTCCCTCACCCGGGCCGCGGGCCTGCCGCCCCCCGACGGCGCCCCGGTCCTGCACTTCTCGCCCGGAGTCCGCCGCGTCCGCCTGGGAGCTCCCCGCCCCGTATCCCGCCGCGGCTCCGGGGCTGGCCCGCAGCGCCCCTGAGTCCGCTCGTCTCCGCGCCCGCGGGGTGGGCCCGGGGGGCGTGACCGTGCCGGCGGGGAGAGCGCCCCGCAGCGGCCGGTGCGGAACGAAGCCGGTCCTGCTGGGGAATCTAGCGCCTGCGGCCCGTGGCGGAGGCGAAGCCGAGCCAGGTGTGGCGGTTGCCCCACCAACACCAGCCGACCTTCGGGGCGTTGCGCCGCTCGCGCCCGTCCCGCCCGGTGCCGTTGCTGATCCAGAGCGCCGGGGTACGGGCGTCCAGGGCGCCGTTGGCCTTGCGCAACCGGGAACCGATGGTCATGAAGCAGCGGTTGCGCTCCAGGACGGCCGGCTGCTGGAGCAGCCAGTGGATGCCTTCGGCCAGCAGCAGCGGGGTGCGGTCCTGCCGGGCGAGGGCGGGCAGCGCCTCCTGTGGGCTCCAGTCGGCCAGGTGGTCGCCACGGTCGAGGCCGGTGATGAGGTAGAGGGGGGCGTCGGGCAACTCCACGCCACAGGGGCCGAAGCGGTCGACGTCGGGCATGTCGGTGACGACGAAACCGGGCTTGCCGTCGTGCCGGAGCAGGGGTGCGAGGGCGGAGGCGGGGGCGCGGTCGGGGTGGACGGCGAGCAGGGCGTCGCTGTCCCTGCCGGCGGCGTCCGCGGCGAAGGCGCGCAGCTCCTGGGCGGGGATCCCCGCGAGCTCGTGCACCCCGAGCGCGATCAGGTGTTCCGCCTGGGCGGTGAGCGGCGGGAGAGGGGCCACGGTGGCGGAGGACGCGATGTCAGGCAAGGCACTTCCCGGTTCGGGTCAGGAGCAGCAGGGACCCGGGATCAAACGAGGCGGCCCCGCCGGAGTATTCCCGGCAGCCCACGTACGGGACCACGCAGCGCACCTACGAGGCCCCGCAGGCCCCGCAGCCCGGCCGGCGGAGCCGGGACGCCTGGCTACGGGCGCCCCGGCCGGTGAAGGGGAAAGAGGACGGGAAGCGGGAGGGCCTACCCGTCCTGTCCGAACAGCGTCCGGGCGAAGTACTGGGTGTCGAAGTACTCCCGCATGCTCACGATCCGTCCGTCGCGGACCGTGAACTGCGCGCTGATATCGATCGCGTACTCGGTGCCGTGCACGGTCGTGGAGCGGGTGACGCACTCGACCGACACCTGGTCGCCCTCGGCGAGGAGGTGCGAGACCTCCACCGCGTAGGCGGCCTCCGGGTCGAACAGCGCCCCCATGGGGGTGAAGAACTTCCTCGCGATCTCGTCCAGGCCGTGGAAGGTTCCGGCCAGCGGGTGGCTGCCGGGGATGCGGTAGACGGCGTCGGCCGCGATGAGCTCGGGGATCGCCTGCGCGTCACGGGTGCGCAGGGCCTTCAGGTAGCGGGTGACGACGGTGCGTGCGTCGGGATGGGTCATGCCTGCTCTTCTGTCGTGTCCGGTGGTCTCGGCCGCAAAGGGGGGTGGTTCAACTGCCCAGCAGCTGGGGGGTCAGGGCCCGCTGGAAGGGGGCGAAGAGCACGGACTGCGGTGCGCGGCGCAGGTAGGCGTCGCGGACGGCGCACAGCACCGGGTTCTCCACCTGCTCGAAGCCGGCGAACTTGGCCGAGGTCTCGACCATGAACCGGGTGCGTTCCCGGCGGGTGTTCTCATACGCCCGCAGCGCCGCGACCGGGTCGCTGTGCGAGGCCAGGCACTGGGCCAGCACCACGGCGTCCTCGATGGCGGTGCTGCCGCCCTGGCCCAGGCTCGGCAGCATCGGGTGCGCCGCGTCGCCCAGCAGGGTCACCGGGCCGTCGCCCCACTGCTCCAGGAAGGGCCGGTCCAGCGCCGGCACGGCGACGATGTCCTCCACGGGCGTGGTGCGCACGGCGTGGCGGACCTCGTCGGCCCAGCCGGCGTACGCGCGGACGATCTGGTCCTTGTCGCCGTTCCAGGCGCGGGCCGCGTGGACCGGCATGTTGATGGTGCCCCACCAGTAGGCGCGGCCGTGGCCCACGTCGTGGATGCCGAAGCGTTTGCCGACCCCCCAGTAGTGGCCGTTGAACCCGGTGGTCATGCGCGGGTGTTCGTAGGGCGTCACGGCCAGCCAGCACAGGAAGCCGCCGTAGCGCGGCCGGCCGTCGCCCGTGCGCTGGCGCCGCACGACGGAGTTGATGCCGTCGGCGCCGATCAGGATGTCACCGGTGGCCTCGCGGCCGTCCTCGAAGCGCACCCGCACCCCGCCGGAGGCCGTGCGTTCGTAGCCGGTGGCCACGGCGCCCGTGCGGACCACCTGGTCGCCGAGGCCGTCCAGCAGGGCCGCGTGGAGGTCGCCGCGGGCCATGGCCACGCTCGGCGCGCCGAGCCGGTCGCCTTCGGACTCGATCGGCAGTGACCGCAGGGTCCGCCCGTCGCCGGTCATGATCTCGGTGTGCACGATGGTCTGGCCGCGCTTCTCCAGGCCGAGGTCGATGCCCAGCACGCGCAGGGCGGACACGGCGTTGCTCACGACGGATATGCCGAATCCGGCGGGCCGCAGCTCGCTCGCGCGTTCGTAGACCTCCACCTCGACGCCCACGCGCCGCAGGGCCACGGCGGTCGCGAGCCCGCCGATGCCGGCTCCGACGACGATCGCCCGGGTACGGGTGTGCAGGGACATGGTTCAGTGTCCTTTCGGGGTGGAACGGGTGGAACGGGCGGGGGAGGTGGGGGAGGTGGGGGCCGGCGGTGCGGTGACCGTGCCGGTCAGCTCCGCGATGGCCCGGGCCACGTCCGCCACGTGCGGCTCTTCCATGATCGTGAGGTGGTCTCCGGGGACGGTCACGACCTGCACCGCACCGGTGGTCACCTCCCGCCATCCGTTGGCCGGGTCGGTGTACCGGGTGCCGGCGGCGCCGTGCATCGACCGCAGCACCTGCGGCAGCGGCTCGCTCGCCCGCAGCAGGACGATGTCCTGGTCGGCCGGGCCCGCCCGGTGCTCCACGGTCGCACGCCAGTTGGCGGCGTAGACCCGGAACAGTCTGCGGACCAGGGCGTCGGCGCCGTCGGCGGGCAGGACGCCCTCACCGACGGCCAGGCCGGCGATGAAGGAGAACTTCTCGTCCAGCGTGGTGAGTTCCGCGGGGACGACGGCCAGCGGCGAGGAACCCCCGCGGCGCAGCCAGAGCAGTTCCCAGAAGAACCAGCCCAGCAGCGCCTCGTCCGAGTAGGCGCCGCGCCGCGCCTCGGGGCCGACCGCGACCGTGTCCAGCAGGATGACCCGCGCCGTCTCCTCGCCGGCCGCCCGCAGCTGCCGGGCCATCTCGAAGGCGACGAAGCCGCCGAAGGACCAGCCGCCGATCAGATACGGGCCCTCGGGCTGGACGCGGCGCATGGCCGCGATGTACGAGGCGGCGATCTCCGGCAGCGTCCGCAGCGGTTCGCTGCCCGGCTCGGCGCCGGCCGCCTGGAAGGCGTACAGCGGCTGGTCCCCGGGCAGGTGCCGGCCCAGCGGCAGGTAGCACAGGACGTTGCCGCCCATGGGGTGGGTCAGGAACAGCGGCCGCCGGCTGCCGCCCGTACGGATCGGCACCAGCGGGTCGAAGGCGGCGGCCGCGTGGCCGGAGCGCAGCAGGGCGGCGAGCGCGGCGACCGTCGGCGCGGCGATGAACCGGGAGAGACCGATCGCGACGCCGTAGCGCTGCTCGATGAGCACGACGAGCCGCATCACGGTGATCGAGGTGGCACCGCAGGCGAAGATGTCGTCGTGGATCCCGACGGGGCCGCCGCCCAGCAGGTCGGCGAGCATCTGCACCAGCGTCCGCTCGTAGGCGTCGCCCGGCGGGGTGCCGCCGCGGGAGCCGCCCCCCGAGAGCGGCAGGGTGCGCAGTGCCCCATCGTCGCGTTTGCCGGAGGGCGTCAGCGGCAGCGCGGGCAGCCACTGCCAGTGGGTGGGGACCATGAAGTCCGGCAGGACGGTGCGCAGTTCGGTGCGCAGCGCCGGCAGGTCGGTGCGGCCGGCGTCGCCGACGAGGAAGGCGACCAGGGCCGTCTGCCCGCCGGGGTCCTCGCGTGCCACCACCGCGGCCTCCCGGACGCGCGCCCCGTGGCGTGCGGCCAGCTCGGTCAGGGCGAGTTCCGCCTCGGCGGGCTCCACCCGGTAGCCGCGGACCTTGACCTGGGTGTCCGCGCGGCCCGCGTAGTGCAAGGTGCCGTCGGGCAGGACCAGGGCGAGGTCGCCGGTCCGGTAGAGCCTGCGCGTTCCCCAGGGGCCGGCGAGGGTCACGAACCGTTCGGCGGTCAGCGCCGGATCGCCGAGATAGCCGTCGGCGAGCACCGCACCGCCCACGTGCAGCTCGCCCTTGACGCCGGCCGGCACCGGCCGGCCCCGTTCGTCCAGGACGTGCACCTCGGCGCCCTCGACGGGGGTGCCGATCGGGGCGAGCAGCGGGAAGGAGGCGGGGTCGCCGGTCATGGTGTGGCGGGTGACGACATGTGACTCGGTCGGCCCGTACTGGTTCTCCAGGACCGCCCCCGGCAGCGCGGCCAGCAGCCTGCGGATCTCGTCGGTCACCCGCAGCTGCTCGCCGGAGGAGACGATGACGCGCAGCCGCCGCGGGACGATGCCCAGCGCGGCGGACGCCTCGGCCAGCTGCTGCAGCGCGACGTAGGGCAGGAAGATACGCTCGACCTCCTCCCGGTCCAGCAGCCGCAACAGTGCGGGCATGTCGCGCCGTTCGTCCTCGGTGACCAGGCGCAGGGTGCCGCCGCAGCAGAGCGTGGAGTAGATCTCCTGGAAGGAGACGTCGAAGCTCAGCGGCGCGTACTGGGCCGTCTTCCCGCCGGGCGCCGCGGAGGCGCCGCGGATCTGCCAGCCGATGAGGGCGGCCAGCGAGCGGTGCGGCATCGCCACGCCCTTGGGCCGGCCGGTGGAGCCGGAGGTGAACAGGACGTAGGCGCCGCCGGCCGGATCGACCGCCGGCAGCACCCGCTCCGCGGCCCGGGCGTCCAGCGGGCCCTGCAGCGACTCGGCGGGCAGCAGCAGGCCGGGATCCGGCACGAGGCCGGCGTCCGCCGCCCGGGCGATGATCCGCACCGGACGGGCCTGCTCCACCATGGCGGCCAGCCGCGCCGCCGGATAGGCGGGGTCCAGGGGCACGCACACGGCACCGGCCTTGGCGATGCCGAGGACGGCGGCGATCGTCTGCAGTGAGCGGCCCGTGGCGAGGCCGACCCGGTCCCCGGGCCGGGTGCCGAGGTCCAGCAGCCGCCGGGCCACCCGCTCGGCCCTCTCCCGCAGGTCGCGGTAGGTCCATGCGCCGTCGCCGGCGGACACGGCGACGGCGCCGGGGGTGCGGCCGGCCTGCCGGTCGAACAGGCTCACCACGTCCTGCGTGGCCGCCGGGCCCGGCAGCGCCCGGGGCGGGGGAGCGAGGAAGGCGAAGTCCACGGCCTCCTCGGGGCGGGCGACGATCCGGCGCAGCACCGCGGTGAAGGTGCGGGCGAACAGCTCGGCCTGCCCGGATGTGATGCCCTGGCCCCCGCCGTCGACCCGCAGCCCCATCCGCCCGCCGACGGGGTCGGTGAAGGCGTTGACGAGCAGCTGGAAGTCGGTCTCCTCCCAGGTCGTGAAGGACTCCAGCCGCAGACCGGGCAGGCTCAGCACCTGCGCCAGGACGTGGAAGTGCACATAGTTGAACGCCGTGTGCAGCACCGGGCCGCCGTGGTCCTCCTGGATGGCGCTCAGCGGGTACCGCCGGTGGGCGTGGGCGGCGCGCTCCTGCCGGAACAGCTCCCTGACCACCTCCAGCCAGCTGCCCGGCGCCTCGGCGCGGGGCACGCCCACCCGCACGGGCAGGGTGTTGAGGAACAGTCCGGCCATCCGCTCGGCGTCCTCGCGCTCGGGACGCCCGTGGGTGATGAGCCCGGTGGTGAACTCCTCGAGCCCGCCGAACAGGCGCAGGGTCAGGCAGTGCGCGGCCAGCAGGACGGACTTCACCGGCACGGCATGCTGCCGCGCCAGGCCCCGGACCTCCTGGGCGAGATCGTCGGGGAAGAACGCGTGGTGCACCACACGGCCACCCCCGCGCGGCACCCCGGCCGGTGCGAAGCCGTCCAGGCGCAATACCTCGGCGCCCTGGAGCGTGCGCCGCCAGTGCTCCCGCGCCGCGGGGTCGGCCTGCGCCGCCCGCTCCTCGCGCACATGGTGGGCGGGGCTGGGCAGGGCCGTGTCCGCCACGGGGCCGATGGCGGCCCCCAGGGCGTGCTGGTAGTCCTGGAGGAGCTCGCGCAGCAGGCCGGCGACGCTGCCGCCGTCGAGCAGGGCGTGGTGGAAGCTGAACACCAGCTCCACCGCCCCCTCGCACACATGCGCGCGGAAGAGATACAGGGGGGCCCGCTCGAAGTCGTAGCGGTGGAAGCGCCGTTCCTCCACGTGCGCGCCGATCACCGCCTCGGCGGCCTCCGGGGTACTGCCGCGCAGGTCGGCGACGTCGAGGCCGCCGGTGGCGCTCGCGTGCACGATCTGCAGCGGCTCACAGAAACCGCCGAGGTCGAAGGAGGAGCGCAGAGCCGGGTGGCGGGCGGTGAGCCGGCCGAAGGCGGACCGGAACCGCTCCTCGTCCCACACCATCGCCAGGCGGTAGCGGAAGACGTCGTGGTAGACGGCGGAGTGCTCCTCGCGGCGGCTGTGGTAGACGAGCCCGATCTGCAGCCGCGTCATGGGGAACGCGTCCACGGCCCCCTCCGCCAGCCGCCCGCGGTCCACGTCGGGGACCAGGGCGAAGGGCGCCAGCGCGGTCTCCCGCGCCGGAGCCGGTGCGGACGAGGTGTGGGCGACGTGCGCGGCGAGGCCGGCCACGGTCGGGTGGCGCATGAGGTCGTCCAGCGTGAAGCGAAGCCCCTGCCGTTCGGCCAGCGCGCGGACGCGCAGCATCAGCAGCGAATCGCCCCCCAGGGCGTAGTAGTTGTCGTGCGCGCCGACCCGCTCCACGCCCAGGACCTCGGCCCAGATGGCGGCGAGCGCCTTCTCCCCGGCGGTGCGCGGCGCGGCGCCCGGCGCCTTGCCCTCCACGGCACCCGGTGCCGGCAGCAGGCGCCGGTCCAGCTTCCCGTTCGGCGACAGGGGCAGCCGGTCCAGATGGACGAACCGGGCCGGGATCATGAACTCCGGCAGCTGGTCGGCCAGTTGCCCGCGCAGACCGGCCCCGTCCAGGGCCCGTCCGTCCCCGGTGACGTAGTACCCGACCAGATACGTACCGCGCCCGGCGCTTGCATGGTCGGCCACCGCGGCCTCGCGGACGCCCGGCACCCGGGCCAGCGCGTCCTGCACCTCGCCCGGCTCCACCCGGTTGCCGCGGACCTTCACCTGCCCGTCGATGCGCCCGAGGTACTCCAGCGTGCCGTCGGCGAGCCAGCGGGCCAGATCACCCGTGCGGTACAGCCGGCCGTCCAGCACCCAGGGATCGGCGACGAACTTCTCCTGCGTCAGCTCGGGCCGGTTCAGATAGCCGCGGGCCACCTGGACCCCGGCGATGCACAGCTCACCCGGCACACCCACCGGCTGCGGCGCCCCGTCCGGCCCCAGGACGTACAGCTCCGTGTTGTCGACGGGCCGCCCGATGGGCACCCGCGCGACCGCCGCAGACGGCTCGCACTCGTACACCGAGACGTCGACCGCCGCCTCCGTCGGCCCGTACAGGTTGACCAGCCGCGGCGCACCCCCGGCGGCCGGTGCGAAGACCCGGTGGAACTGCTCGACGCGCCCCGGCGGCAACGCCTCGCCGCTGCAGAACACATACCGCAGCGACCGGGCCTCGGCCAGCCTCTCCGGTGCCTGCTCCAGCAGGTCCAGGAACGGCCCCAGCATCGACGGCACGAAATGCAGCACACTGACACCGCGCTGCGCGACCGTGCGCAGCATCAGCTCCGGGTCCTTCTCCCCGCCGGGCGGCAGCAGGGCCACAGCGGCGCCCTCGAGCGCCCACCAGAACAGCTCCCACACCGACACGTCGAAGGAGACGGGTGTCTTCTGCAGCAGGACGTCACCGGCACCGATCGGGTAGGCGCGCTGCATCCAGGCCAGCCGGTTGACCACCGACCGGTGCTCGACCATCACGCCCTTGGGCTGCCCGGTCGAGCCGGAGGTGTAGATGACGTAGGCCAGGTCCCGCGCGGTGGCGCCGGGCCCCGCCGGGCTCTCCGCACCGGGCGGCCCGTCCGCACCGTCCGGGCCGTCGAGCAGCTCCTGCACCGGGCAGAGGGCAACACCCTCCGGCACCGGCACCGCCGTCGCCGGGGCGTCCGTCACCACGGCCTTCGCCCCACTGTCCGCCAGCACGAAGGCGATCCGCCGCACCGGATGACCGGGATCGACGGGCACATACGCGCCCCCCGCCCTCAGGATGCCCAGGACCGCCGGCAGCAGGTGCGGGCCGCGCGCCATCAGCACGGCCACCCGGTCACCCGGGCCCACACCGCGGGCGCGCAGCGCCGCGGCGATGCGGCCGGAGCGGGCCTCCAGCTCCGCGTAGCCCATCGCACCCGGCCCGTCCGGCCCGTCCGGCCCGTCCGGCCAGAACACCGCCGGCCGCCCGGGCACCAGGGCAGCCCGCGCCTCGAACAGGGCGGGCAGCGTGGCCTCCTCGGCGAACGCCACCCGCGGCCCCCTGGCGAAGCCCCGCAGCCGCTCCAGCTCCGCCCCGCCCGCCAGGGGCAGCCCGGCCGCCGGCTGCTCCGGCTTGTCCAGACCGTGCCCGATCAGCGACATCAGGTGCTCGGCGAGCGAGGTGACCGGCAGGTCCGCATCGAAGACGTCGGTGGCGTAGTTGAGGAAGACCCGCAGCTCGGAGCTGCCCCGCGTGCTGACCGTGTAGACCGCCAGCGCCTCCTGGTCGTGCGGCGGCGCGAAGTGCAGCGGCCCGCTGCGCCCGACGCCCTCCGCCAGCGGCTTGACGGGCTTGAGCGACATGAAGGACAGCGTGACGTCGTAGAGCCTGCGCTCCCCGCCGCCGGCCGCAGGCAGCTCCCGCAGCACTTCCCCGTAGGGCAGCCGCTGGTGCTCCTGGAGCAGCGCCAGGGAGTCCTGCACCTGCGCCGCCACCTCCGCCAGCGGCCGGCCTTGGGGGACCTCGACGCGCAGCGGCAGGGTGTTGGCGTACTGCGCCACCGTGGAGAGCTCCGCGCGGCTGCGGTTGAGCAGCGGCATGCCGAGCACGGCCTCGGAGGTGCGGTGGACGCGCGCCAGCCAGGTGCCCAGCGCGGCCGCGAGGAACGCGAACGGCGAGCCGCCGCTGTCCTTGATGCGCTGCACCACGTCGCCGGGCACGGTGAACGCGTGCCGGCCGAAAGCGGGCACCGCCTGCCCCTCGTGCCGCCGGGCGAAGAAACTCGGCTCCATCCGCGCCAGTTCACCGCGGTGGAAGGCCCGGTCCGCCTCGTACTGCGGCGAGGCGAAGTAGTCGCCCCGCCCGGCGGCGGACTCCAGCGCCGACGGCGCCGCGTCCCGCACCTCCACAGCCCCTGCGCGCGCCCGGCGCGTGTACTCCTGCGTCGCCTCGGCGTGCACGAGGTCCATGGCCCGCCCGTCGGCGACCAGATGGTGCACCTGGATCACCAGGTGGACGGCCGTGCTGCTCTCCCGCAGCAGCGCGACCCGGAACAGCGGCCCGCCGCCGAGGTCGAACGGTGTCCGCAGGACCCTCTCGCGCCAGTCGAGGCACGCGGCCCCGGGATCCGGCGCGGACGAGAGGTCGACGACCTCGACGGCCGGTGCGCCGTCGGCCACCAGGGCGCCGGCGAGCCACTGCCGCGGCACGCCGTCCTTCTCGCCGAAGCGCAGCCGGAAGGCGTCGTGGCGCTCCAGGGTCAGGGTCAGGCAGTCGCGGAGCAGAGCAACATCCACCGCTCCCGTGAACTCCTCGACGATCGTGGCGTTGAACTGCGGACTCTTCGGCGCGCGCTGGGCGGCCGGCCAGATGTCACGCTGATACGGCGACAGCGGAACGCTTTGCTCCGTGGGCAGCCGAGAACTCCCGGTGTTGATGAGCTTTTCCCTTTCCCGGAAACCGTGCTGTGGGCAGCCGGACCCACGCCCTCGACGGACGCGGCGGCGGATGGCGGGGCCGGGCGCTTCAGCCGGCACGTCGAACAGACCGGCAACGGTTCCGCGGTGATCCGGCCGGTGCGCCCATGGGCGCGAGACCGACGGCCGGAAGGGCCCCAACTGCGGCGGTGGCGGCAAGCCACATCGCCTGACCTCAGCGTTGTCTCACAATGTCCTTCACGGCAACTCCCCCTTGATCCCGGCCGGCCGGACTGATCTGGCTATCGTGTGCGTGGCGTGATCTATTCGAAAACCAGGGAATCGGCCACTCCGCTGGCCGGAAACAGCACGTGACCAACGCGACCCTCCGCCGCCGAGACACTCCCTCGACCGAGCACACCGGCGCTGCTACCGTGCCCCGCCCCGCAGCACCCCGGACCTGCCACGACACCGCTGCTGGACGGTCCACACAGCGACGCTGGAGCGGTCGGTGGACATCCGCAACCACACCTCGTCGCCGCCTGGCATGAACGCCACCTCAAGCCGCAGCTCGCCCCACGTCCCCACCGGGTACATCCACTCGATGCCGTCGGGCCCGCGTGGGCGCGCCGCTGTGAGAGCGGACAGCGCAAGATCCTTGTAGGCGGACGGGACGGCCCCCGCTGGGCGGACAGCTGATCTCCCTCTCCGTGGACCCATTCGTGTCGGTTCCGAACAGACGATCCCTCCGGGGGTTGGCTCAGTGCTGCCTGGCATTGAGACCGACCACCCGGAGGGACGTTGAAGAAGTCTGACAGGGAGATCATGGAAATCTTCGAGGCCCTGGACGCCACTGAATGTGCGCATTCCGCGGCTGCGCTGGCGGGGGTCGATCCCAAGACCGTGCGACGTTACGCACGGATGAGGGACACCGGTCGGCCAACCGGTCTCGTCCGCCGGCCGAAGATGATCGACCCGTTCATGCCGAAGATCGAGGAGTGGGTCGACCGATCGCAGGGCAGGGTGCGGGCCGACAAGCTCCACGACCGCCTGGTCCTGCTGGGGTTCACCGGTGATGAGCGCACGACCCGGCGGGCGGTGGCGAAGGCGAAGGAAGCCTGGCGGGCCGGGAACCAGCGGACCTATCGGCCCTGGATCACCGAGCCGGGGCTGTGGTTGCAGTTCGACTGGGGCTGGGGGCCGAAGGTCCCGGGCCCGGGCGGCGGTGAGCCCCGCGTGACGCTGTTGTTCTGCGCGTGGCTGGCCTGGTCGCGGTTCCGGGTGGTGATCCCGACCTGGGACCGGACTCTGCCGACGCTGGTGACCTGCATCGACTCGACCTTGCGGGCGATCGGCGGGGCGCCGACCTATGCGCTGACCGACAACGAGAAGACGGTCACGATCGACCGGGTCGCCGGCATCGCGGTCCGTCATCCCCAAGTCGTCGCGACGGGGCGGCATTACGGGATGCAGGTTCACACGTGTGTCCCCTTCGATCCCGAGTCCAAAGGCGGGTCGGAGGCGACGGTCCGCATCGCGAAGGCGGATCTGGTGCCCACGACGGCGAATCTCCGCAAGGAGTACGACTCGTTCGCCGAGCTCCGCGGCGAGTGCGCGATCTTCTGCCAGACGGTGAACAACCGGACCCACCGCGAGACGGGCAAGGCTCCGTCCTCGATGCTCGACGTCGAGCGGACCAGGCTGCATCCGCTGCCGCCGGCGCCTCACACGCTCGCGCTGGGCGAGTCGAGACAGGTGCTGCGGGACCAGACCGTCCGTTTCGGGTCCGTGCGCTATTCGACGCCGTCCGGGCTGGTCGGCCAGGAAGCCTGGGTGAGGGTCGACGGCGACGAGCTGGTCGTCGTGGCCGACCTGTCGAAGCTGGCTCACCGGCCGGAATGGATGCAGGGCCCGGCCGGCCTGGCGGAAGTCGCCCGGCACGAGATCGCTCTGCCCGGCCGTCCGGTCATCCTCGCCGAGCACTATCCCAACCACCCGCAGGAGATGGACGGTTCACCGAAGCCGCCGCGGCCCCGGCCCGTCGATGCCGCCGAGGAAGCCTTCCTCGCGCTCGGTCCCGGGGCGAAGTCCTGGCTGATCGAGGCCGCTGCGGCGGGGACCACCCGGATGCGGGTGAAGATGGCCGCCGCCGTCGAGCTCGCGGCCCTGGTCAGTGTCGCCGAGGTCGACATGTCGCTGGGGCTTGCCGCGACCGCGGGCCGATTCGCCGAGGACGACCTGCTCTCCATCGTCCAGCATCGCAAGTCCGGCGTCCGTCCCGCCGACCTCGTCGTCGCCGACGAGGCCCACTCCGTTCAGCCCGGCACTTCCGCCTGGGCTGACTTCGGCCGCAACGGCGGCCCGGCAGAAAGGAATCTTCCATGACCGGCATCGCGTTGCTGGACCCGGAAACCGACCAGCCCGTCCCGGCCCCGTCTCCGGTCCCCTCCTCACCGGCCCCGCCGCCGATCCCGGCCGATCTGGAATCCGTCCTGAAGCGGATGCGGTTCCCCTACTTGCGCAAGGCGGCCCCGGACGTGCTGGCCACCGCCCGGTCGCAACGCTGGGACCCGGCCGAAGTGCTGCGGATCCTGCTGGAAGAGGAGATCAAGGGCCGGGAGGCGGCGACCCGCCGCAGCCACCGCAAGCAGGCGAACCTGCCCACCGGCAAGACGTTCAGCTCCTGGCGGGAGGAGGACTCCTCCATCCCCGCTCCGACCCAGCAGGCCCTGATGACGCTGGAATGGGTCGGCCGGTCGGAGAACCTCGCCATCGCCGGCCCGTCGGGCACCGGCAAGAGCCACTTCGCCGAGGCCCTGGCCCACAAGGCCATCGACCGGGGCATGCAAGTCGCCTGGTTCAGCCTCGAATCGCTGACCGCCCACGTCGGCCGGGCCACCGTCGACAACTCCGTCGCGAAGGCGATCGCGAAGATCACCCGGGCCAACCTCATCATCCTGGACGACATCGGGATGCTGCCGTCCGGCCAGGCCGCCGCCGAGGCGTTCTACCGGGTGATCGATGCCGCCTACGAACGCAGGTCCGTGATCGTGACCTCGAACCTGCATCCGTCGGGATTCGACTCGATCATGCCCAAGACGCTCGCCACGGCAGCAGTCGACCGGCTGTTGCATCACGCGCACATCGTCCTGACCGAGGGCAGCAGCCTCCGGCTCACCCAGGCAACCACGGGCAAGGGCGTCAAGCCACTGCACTGAGCCAGTCGAGGGACGAAAAGTCACACCGCACAAGGAGATGAACTGTCCGCCCACAAAGAGGTGCAATGTCCGCTCACCCGGATGACCGCGTGTCCGTGGACACGCTGTTCCGAAGACGTCGGCGTGGCGCTCACGGCCGGGGCCGGAACCGCCGGCGCCGACGAGACGGGTGACCTCGCGCCCGACACCGATGTCTCCGTGTCCACGCGCGGCCACAAGGCGATCTGCATGAAGGCCGTATCCGGCAACCTGCCCGAAGGACACCGGTACAAGCTGCGTGGGTGCGTCGTGAAGGGCAGCGAGCGCCAGTGCACCCCATGGCACGCGGTCCGCGCCTGATCCGCTGAAGGGCCGGGCCGCTCAGCGGCCCGGCCCGCGCCCGTGCAAAGACTCCTGTCGGACGTCACCGCCCGGCCCTTTGAAGGGCGGCTGTCTGCCGGCGAGTGAGAGCGCCCTGGCCCAGTCCGCCGGTACGCAGGGCGATGGGCTCACGGGCGAGCACTACCAGGGCCAGGACCTGTCGGCTCGTTCGCAGACTTCGCCGCCGGGTGCCCCTTGGCGAGGGTGCAAACGCCGTCCACACACCGGCGCTCCAGACGGCCGAGGGAAATGGTCTGCGCCAGGCCGGCCATCCAGCAGGCAGGGCAGCCGCGGAAGGCGATCAGGGCCAACGGGGCCGCCAGCAGGGCAGCCGGGCCGGCGACGGGCACCAGGGCGATCGAGCCGATGACCAGGCCGGCGCCGATGGCGCCCCGCGCCAGATGCCGCGGGACGGACTTGCTGGCGAACTGCATCCCGGGCGCGGCGGACTGTGCGGCGGCCTCGGCCTTCGCGCCCTGCGCAGCCTTCACGGAGTTCATGGTCTTCACGGTCGTGAGACTCCTCCCACTGGTTGGCCGATCGCTTGATCGCGCGCCTGACCGGCGGCTCGACCCAGTGGTCGGTCCGCCACCGCCAGAGAGTGACGCAGTGCGGCGCGTGCTCTGTGCAGCCGCGACTTCATCGCGGCGCTGCTCAGACCGAGCGCATGGGCGACGGTCCTGCCGGGCAGGCCCTGTACGTCCCGCATGATCAGGACCTGCCGCTGGTCACGGGGAAGGGCGCTGACGGCAGCCGCGATGCGCTCCGCCTCCAGCCTGCGCAGCACCGCGTCCTCGGCGGACGGTTCCGCAGCCGCCTCCGGTCCGGCTGTCGCCTCGTCGCTCCGCGAGACGAGCAGCCGTACCTGCCGGAGGCACTCGTTGCGCACGATCCGGAACATCCATGAGGCAAGCGCACCAGTGGCCCGCAACGTGCCGATCTTCCGATAGAGGATGATCAGTGCCTCCTGCGCCGCGTCCTCCGCGTCCTGCGGTGAGGAACACAGCGATATGGCGAACCTGCGCACATGAGGCTGCGACTCCATGACGACGGCGGTGAGCGAAGTGACGTCGCCGTCCTGAGCGGCCTTGATCAGCCGCTCGTCCGGCCAAGTGAAGCGTTGGTTCATCTCGGACTCCTCCCCGGAAGGCGCCCCGCGGGCACGGTGCTGCTGGTCAGCTTCGGCCCTTGTAGCGGCGCATCAGGTGCCAGCTGCACGCGCCCACGAGCAGGGCTGCGATCACTACGAGGCTGGTGACCATCATTGGTGGTTCCTCCCGGTTCTGCCGGCCCGTTCGGCCGGTACACAGACAAGAGACAGGGAGACCCGAAAAGGATTCGTCCTTCAGCGGCCAAGGGCGGCATACCGGCCTCAGGCTGTGGTCGCGGGACCACCGGGGGGGGGGAGGGGAGGGGAGGGACTGGTGGCGGGCGGTGTTCACGACCTGTCCAGGACGCCGAGCGGCGCGGTGAACCGCGACTGCCAGCCCTCCTTCGTCAGCACCACCAGCTGAACCGCCGCCGCACGGGTACGCAACGGCAGCAGGCTGCCGACCGCAGCGCGGACATGAGCGGCAGCTGTCGGGTCGTCCGCACCCATGGCGACCGTGACATGGGCGGCGGGCCGCACCCCGAAGCGGCCCCTGTACGGGCGCAACCCGGGCCACTGGGCACGGAACGCATCGACGAGCGGTTGGAGTCCCGGAACGGTGACGGCGACGAAGCCGGACGCCGTCACGACCTCCTCCAAGAGCAGATCAGCTGCCGGAAAACTCGCCGCCAGGCACCGCACACCCTCCTCGTCCTGACCCGTCAGCGCCGATTCCGGCACGAACGGATAGAGCAACGAGACGTGCGCCGGCACCCCACGGCGCACCAGAGCCGGGTCGATACGCCACGCCGCATCGAGGAGCGGGGCGGCATCGGGCAAGACAATGACGACGGCAGTGGTCCCCGGCTCTGGCATGCCGTCATCATCGCAAGCCGGTCCGCTACTGCGCCCGTTGCACTCCGAGGAGGGCGAGGCAGACGGCTTGGGCGCAGTCGAGACGGTCGCGGCCGGCGCCTCGCAGCGTCCCGGACGTCGTCGGCCCGCACGGCGATGAAGCACCCCCCGGCTTTTCACCCGGCGCGCTCCGAGCCGATGTGGGCGAGCAATGAAGCGGCGCCGTCCTCGGCGGCGATCTGGCGGGCGAGTTCGGCCGCGCGGCGGCGGTGGGCCGGCTCGGACAGGCAGGCCGTGATCGCGTCGCCGAGCGCTTCGGCGGTGAGGTCCTTGAACGGCAGAGGCCGGGGGGCCACTCCCAGCCGGTACAGCCGGGACGCCCAGAACGGCTGGTCGGCCATGACGGGGACCGGCAGGGCGGGTACTGCGGCCCGCAGCCCGGCTGCGGTGGTACCGGCCCCGGCGTGGTGGACGACGGCGGCGGTGTGAGGGAACAGCCAGTCGTGCGGCACGTCGCCGATGGCCAGGACGTCGGCGCCGCAGCCGCTCAGTTCGGCCCACCCCGCCTGCACCACCGCGCGCACCCCTGCCCGCTCCACCGCCGTGGCCACCAGCTCACTGAGCCGTTCTCCCTGCCCCACCGCCATACTGCCGAATCCGATGAACACCGGCGGCGGACCGGCCTGGAGGAAGTCGACCAGTTCGGCCGGGGGTTGCCAGCCGTCCGGGCGCGCCGGCCACCAGTAGCCCGACACCTCGACCCCGGGCGGCCAGTCCTCGGGGCGCGGCACCACCAGCGGGCTGAAGCCGTGGAAGACCGGCCGGATGTCCCCCGGCGCCGAGGGCCCGTCGGCCGGCAGTCCGAGGCGGGCGCGCAGCCGGGCCACGGTGCCCGCGAAGAGCCCTTCCGCGCGCCTCAGTACGTCCCGGCCCGCGGCGAGGTTGCCCTCCGGCCCCAGGCCGTCGTCGTTCCGCGCGTTGGGCAGCGGGAACGCTCCGGTGGCGAACGCCGGCGCGAGGTAGGTACCGATGACGGGCACGCCGAACGCTTCGCCGGCCGCCCGGCTGAGCGGTGCCGGGCCGAAGGCGGTGAGCAGCAGGTCGGCCCCGCCCGCCACGGCCTCCGCCACACCATCGGCGAGCCCGTCCGCGTACGCCCTTGTCAGCGCCCGGGCCTCCTGTGGCGACGCCGCCCGGGACCAGTCCCGGACCAGCCCCTGCGGGTCTCCCGGCACAGGCCGGTGATCGAGACCGCACCCGTCGACGAGTGCGGCAAAGGACGGGTGAGCGGCCACGGCGACCTGATGGCCCGCGTCCAGCAGGCTCCGCCCCAGGCCGGTGAAGGGCGCGACGTCTCCCCGCGACCCGGCGGTGACGATCACAATGCGCATGAAGCGATTCTCCCCGGCGTATGCCGCCCGGTCACCGTCGCCGTCCAGAAAATCGCCAGACGATACGGCGGGCGCCGCGGAGGGGCGCGAACGCTTTCGCGGGACGGACACAAGAAGGAGGAGGGGGCCGCGGAAGGCGCGGCCCGTGGAAGGGGAGGTCCGTGGCAACGGACGAGGAACAGCTGGCGCGCTCGGCAACCGACGCGTCGGCCTTTGAACCGCTCGTGGAGCGCCACTCGCGGGCGCTGCACGGCTACTTCGCGCGCCGGGCGCCCGGCGCGGCGGACGACCTGCTGGCCGAGGCATGGCTGCAGGCCTACGCGGCGCGCGGCACCTACGACGCGGCCCGCGGGCCGGCCAGGGCGTGGCTCTTCGGCGTGGCCCGCAACGTGCTGGCCGCGCACTGGCGTGGCCAGGAACGACCCGCGGCCGCCGCGCTCGCCGGCGAGGCGAGCAGCGACCCGTGGCACGCCGTCGACCGGAGACTGGACGCGGCGGCGGTCGCGCCGCTGATCCGCCTGACCCTGGCCGAGCTGCCGGCCGTGGAGCGCGAGCTGCTGCTTCTGATCGCGTGGGAGCAGCTCAGCCCCACCGAGGCCGCGGCCGTCGTCGGTATCCCCGCGGGCACGGCCAGGTCCCGGCTGCACCGGGCGCGCACCCGGCTGCGCGCGGCGCTCGGCCCCTTGGCCCCGCTTTCCCTGACAGGAGACCTCGTATGACCGGGCAGGACAGGAACACGGACGGCACGGACTTCCTCGACTTCCCCGGTGCCAAACGGCTGGTGGCCGCGGGCAAGGTCGCGCCGCCCTCGGCGGACGCCGTCGCCGCGGCGCTGGCCGCGGTGCGGTCGGCGGCCGGCCGGGCGCAGGAGGACGGGCCGGACGGGACGGCCGTCGAGCTCGCGTGGGAACCGGCGGCCGCGGTCGCGGTCGTCCCGGTGCGGACGTGGCGGCGCCTTCCCGTGCTCGTCTCGGTGGCGGCGGTCATGGCGATCGCGCTGGGCGCCGCGTTCCAGCCCGGGCAGGGCTCCGGGGACCCGCAGAACTCCCCGGCGGCCGAGCGGACGGCGGCGCCGGAGCGGACCGGCACGGCACCGTACTGGAAGGTGCGGACCGTCCAGTGGAACCGGAGCAGCACCCGGCCGCCGGACGAGACGCACCAGACCGAATGGCGGAGCCGGAGCGACCTACGCGGGAAGTCCGGTGACGGCCCGGTCCAGTACTACTCCTTGGACATCGCAGGGATTCCCTACAAGATCTGCAAAAATCCGGTCATGTGGGACGAGCTCAAGGAACTGCCCACCGACCCGGCGGCCCTGCGGGCCCGGCTCGTCGGGAAGACCACCGGGGAGTCGGTCGCGGAGGGGCTCTTCGACGGGGTCGAGGAACTGCTCTCCCAGTCACCCGCCGAACCGCGCCTGCGGGCCGCGCTGTTCCAGGTCCTCACCCGGATTCCCGGGGCGCGGGTGACGGAGCGGGTCAAGGACAGCACCGGGCGCGCCGGTACGGCCGTCGACCTGGACGCCGACACCTGGCACCGGCGGCTGATCATCGACACCGGGGAATTCCACGCGCTGGAGTCCGTGGACACGGCACGGGACGACGGCCTGATGTGGGGCAAGCAGAAGCTCCGGGCCGGGGACCTCCTCCACCGCACCACCTACCTCTCCGTCGGACCCGCCTGGGAGGCGCCGAAGCCGTCCCCCCGCCCCTAGGGCTCGGTGAACACCGGCGAAAACGGTGCGGAGAATGCCGGGTGGCCGGGACCGGTACCGCCGCACGACGAGGGGCATGGATGACACGACCTGGGCAACCCGCTTCCTCCGCGACGGCTTCGTCAAGCTCCAGGGCGCCGTCGCACCGCGCGTGGCCGCGCACCGCGCGCGGCTGCTGTGGCGAGAGACGGGCTGCGACCCGCACGACCCGGCCACATCGGCCCAGCCGCCGCTGGTACCGGCCGCGCCGTACGAACTGGAGCGGGCCGACGGCGCGTACTCACCCGTGGAGATCGCGATCCGCCGGGGCCCGGGCCGGAAGCCCCCCGGCCCGGACGGGACCGGCACCGAACGCAGCGCCGGATGGACACCCTTCCAGCGCCTGGGCAGCGGCACGTCCGGCGGCGCCGCACCAGCCGTTACCGACCAGCGCGGCGAGCGCTGACCCCCTTCCACGCCGCTGCGCGGCCGTAAGTGTTCCCAAGCGCGGCCCGGCCCATCGTGCGAAGAGACGGCCACTCCGCGCGCCTGGCCCGCGAGAACGCCCGGCCGTGTGATCGTCGTCCCCAGTGAACGACACGCCACCGGAGGAACCCGTCTCGTGCCAGCCGCGCTCTCCGCGCTGTTCGCCCTCCTGGCCGCCGTCGGCAACGCCACGGGCACGGTGCTGCAACGCGTGGGCGCCCGCACCGTGCCGCACGGGGACGCCTTCAGCGTCCGGCTGATCCGGCACCTGCTGCACAGCCCGGCATGGCTCGGCGGCATCGCCGTGATCCTCGGCGCCGCGGCCTGCCAGGCACTGGCCCTCAACCTGGGCTCGCTGTCGCTGGTGCAGCCCATCCTGGTGACCGAACTGCCCTTCACCCTTCTCATCGCCTCCGCCTACGCCCATCGCCGGCTGCCCGCGGCCGGATGGGCGGCGTCCGCCATGGTCGCCGCCGGCCTCGGCCTCGGGCTCGCCGCCGCCGCACCGTCCGGCGGCCACAGCACGGTCCCGGCCGGTACGTGGGCACTGGCCCTGCTGACCACGGGAGGAGCCATGACGCTCTGCGTCCTGGGCGCCCTGCCGAGGCCGCGCGGCCCGCTCCGCGCGGCCCTGTTCAGCTCCGCCTCGGCGATCGCCTACGCCCTGACCGCCACCCTCATGGCAGCCGCCACCGACGTCTTCGAGCGCGACGGCGCCGGAGCGTTCTTCACCGCCTGGCAGTTCTACGGTTTCGTGGCCACCGGGGCCTGCGCCCTCTTCCTCCTCACCAACGCCATGGAATCCGGCCCGCTGATCGCCTCCCAGCCCGCCCTCACCCTCGGCGAAGCCCTCGTCAGCCTCGCCCTGGGCATGCTGGTGTACGGCGAACGCGTACGCACCGGCTGGTGGCTGCTCCCGGAGGGGATCGGAGCGGTGCTGGTCACCTGCGGGGTACTGATCCTGCCGAGGGTCGACGCGAAGAGCCCGTCCGAGCTCTGACAGAGGGCCGGCGGCGGAATCGCGCGGCCCGGGCGACAAGGGCGCCGGGAACGCGCCCCGCCCCGCACGCCCCCTTCGCACCTGCAGGGGATGCGGGCCACGCGCTCAGTCGGCCCGTACGCGGGGCACCTGGAAACGTTCCGCGTGCTCCGCCGCCCACTGTGTGAACGTGCGCGGCGGGCGGCCCGTCACCTGTTCGACGGTGTCGACGACGGTGGTGGCGTCATCGCCCGGAGCGGCGTACCAGCCGACGACGTACTCGGCGCCCGCCCGGGACACGCCGGTGGCCATCAGTCTGTCGACGGCCTGTTCGTGCGTGATCGGAGCGAAATCGATGCCGCGGCGTATCGTCCGGGACAGGATCGCGATCCGTTCACGCGGGGTCAGCGGTTGGGGCCCCGTGAGGTTGTACGCGTGCCCCGCGTGGCCGTCGTCGAGGAGCGCGACCGCCGCCACGGCCCCGATGTCCGCCTCATGGACCAGCGCGCTGGGAAGGTCGTACGGCTCACGCACGATCCCCTCGGTGCGAATCGAATCGACCCAGGTCAAGGTGTTGGACATGAACTCCTGCGGTTCCAGGCGCGTCCACTGCACCCCCGACTCCGCCACGGCCCGCTCGACCGGCCCCACCCAGCCACCCCACACCACGGTGATCCGCCGCACGCCGGCACCGACCGCCCGCCGCACCAACTCGGGCCCGACCTCGGCGAGCCGGGCCGTCACCGTGATGTGCAACCGGCTGACGCCGTCGAGGGCTGCGTCCAGTTCCTCCGGCGCCGTATGCGTGCCGGCCGCCAACTCCACCTCGCCGGGGAACAACCCCGCGGCCGCGGCCGGATTGCGCGTCAGCGCTCGAACGCGCTCTCCTCGGCGGACCAGCTCTGCCACCACATGCCGGCCGGTGTTCCCCGTGGCACCCGTCACCAACGTCGTCATATCGTCGACTCCCTTTCGTTCCCGACGACGCTAGAAGATCAACCGCACTTGAGGTCAACGGCAGACTGCGGTCGACGCTCCGAGCCGCCCCGAAGCCGCAGATGCATTGCTGATCGCAAAAACGCATCAAATATGCACTCTGTACATTGCGCTTCGGTATGATGGGGAGTATGGGACTGAGCCTGGAGGAATCACTTCGATTGACGGTTGCGGCGTTGATGCAGGCGACGGGAGAGTCGCAGCGGGCAATCGCTTCGGTGCTCGGCCTGACGCAGACCCAGATCTCACGCCGCCAGTCGGGCGCCGCCTCATGGACCCTGGACGACGTCGACGCCCTGGCCGTGCACTACGGCATCGGCCCCCTGGACCTGCTGGCGGGCCCGACCCGGGCGTGCGAAGCCCTGCCCGCTTCCCGGCACCGCACGGCCGCCACCGTCAGGAAGGGGCGGTCCGGTGAGTGACTTCGACGCCATCGACTCGCTGCTCGCCGCCGTCGGCCCCCAGGCCGGGCTCCCGGCGCCGGAGCAGCGACGGGAGCTGCGGGAGCGGGCCCGCCTGTCGAAGGCCCAGGTCGCCCGGGCGCTCGGGGTGAGCCCGAGCACGGTCGCAGGGTGGGAGAAGGACAGAGCCCCGGTCGGCGAGCTCCGCACCAAATACGCGTATCTGCTGGACGGCTTGGCCGCGAAGTTCACCGCCGAGACGGAACCGGGAACCGCTCCCGGACCTGGGGAGGTACCCGCTGACGAACCGGCCGGACAGGCCGCGCCCGGGAGCCCGACCGAGCCCGCAGCAGGCGGTGACGGCGACGAGGTGGAGGTCCTCGCCGTGCCGCAGCCGTGCGTCCTGTGCGGCCGGCCGGCCAAGCACCGGGTAGAAGGCTTCACTCAGCACCTCGACCCGGCTGACTGCCAGACCACGGCTCCCGCCGCCCCGGCACCCGCGAAGCCCGTCAGCACAACTGCACGGCCCAAGACCGCACCGGCTGCGCAGCCCTCGACGCGCCCGTCCGAGCGTCCCCCCGGGCCCGCCCGGCGCGCGTTCCAGGAGCCCTCCGGCCCGGTCGACCTGATCGGCCAGGCGGTCCAGGCCGCCCTCGCCGAGCACCACGGCGACGTCGACGCGGCCACCGCGGCACTGCTGAAGAAGGCGATCCCGGACGCGATGCGCTTGCTGGACGAAACCCGCAAGGGCGCCCGGTACGACATCGTCGCCCACCCCTGGATCCCCGACATCCTCAAGAAGCAGACTTCCCGCGGCGCCGACCAGATCTGGGAGGCCCGCCCCAAGTGGACCCGCCACGACCTGCCGCCGGGCCGGCACGAGGTGACCGCGCTCGACATCAACGGCGCCTACCTCTCCGCCCTCAAAACCCACCTCCCGCTCGGCCGGCTCGAGCACTCCACCGGCCTGGCCCACGACCGCCGCCGCGCCGGGCTGTACCTGATCACCCCACCCGCGTGGGAGCACGAGGCGGTCCTGCCCAACCCGATCGGCAACCGCGACGAACCCGGCCCGCTATGGGTCACCGAACCCACCCTGCGCCTCCTCCTGCGCCTCTCCGGCCCGAAGCACGGGCTGTGCGCCCCCCCGGAGATCCACGAGTCCTACACCTCCGGCGCCACAGAGAACCTGCTGGAGAAGTTCCGCATCGCGTTGAAGGACGCCCGCGACGCGGCGATCGAGCAGGACGACGAGGTGACACTCGAGTACGTGAAGGCGATGTACTCGAAGTTCGTCTCGACGATGGGGGAGTCGAACTACAACCGGGAGCTCTACCGCCCCGACTGGATGCACATCATCCGCAGCCAGGCCTTCGCCAACCTCTGGCTCAAGGCCCTCAAGGCCCACGACGAGGGCCTCATGGTCGTCCGCGCGATGGGCACCGACGAACTCCACATCACCGGCGACTGGCGCCGTGTCTTCCCCGAAGGCCGCGGCGTTACCGAAGTCAAGGTCAAGGACACCTACACCGCCGGAACCGACGCGACCGAACACACCGAGACGGCAGGGGAGGGACAGCAGTAGTGCCGGAGAAGAACCTCGACTTCGGGAAGTTCGGCGCCCGCGGCATCAAGGGAAGCGCCGCCGTCGCCCGCAAGCTCGACGAACTCGCAGGCGGCATCGCCACCCCGGTCACCGCCAAACGCGGCCTGATAGCACGCCTGCACTACCTGACGAAGTCCGGCAAGAGCCGCCAGGCAGCCAAGGACGCCGGGCTGACGGTGACCGACCGGACGCTGAAGGCATGGCTGGAGGGCAAACGCCGGCCGTCGAAGGCCAACCTGGAACGCATCGACCGGGCCTACCGGATGGTGCGCCGCCAGAACGTCGCCCGCCACCTCCTCCAGCGCCTGAACCGGGACGGCCGCGGCACGCGGGTGGAGATCCACCCCCTCAACCAGTCCCAAGTGCCGCGCCCGCTGCAGCGGGTGGTGGAGTACCGGACGATGAACGTACGCCGCTGGGACAAGATCGTCACCTCCTGGGCCGCCGGCGACCACCAGGGCCTGGACGACGCATGGACCACCGATGTGCTCCCGGACCTCGGAAGCCAGTGGGGCCAGTACGAGTACGTCACCAACATCGGCTTCGCCGCATAGAACAAGCCCCCGGACAGGAAGTGGTCACCGACGCCCGTCGCAGTGGCGTACGGTGGGGACTACCGACGCGGGGTGGAGCAGCTCGGTAGCTCGCTGGGCTCATAACCCAGAGGTCGCAGGTTCAAATCCTGTCCCCGCTACTGCTTCGGCAGGGCCCGGATCCACCTGGATCCGGGCCCTGCCGCGTTTGCGGCTGCGGCCGCCCGGGTGGGCGACGAGCGCCGGGCCCAGGACGGCGTCGCCCGAGATCACGTTCAGCACGCCGGGCGGCAGCACCTCACGGCGCAGCCCGCCCGTCCGCAGCACCGCCAACGGGGTGTCGCGACCGTGGCCCCGGACTCCACGGCCGCGCCGAGGAGTCCCCGGGACTGCAGCAGGAACGGGGGCGCCGGCAGCCCGCGGAGAGAGCCGAGCGGCGGCTTCCCGCCGAAGTGCCATACAGGTCATCGACGCGTCGCAGGAGCCGAGTTCGGACGCCCGCCATGAATTGACGCGAGCGTCTCCCACAGTTCCGGAGTGCCTTCCGGAGATGGTTGCGACCCCGTTCCGGATGTGGTCTCATCGAGGAATCTCGGTAACTCGTTCATGAGCACGGTCACTCGCACAAAACCCCTGGGGGATCTGTGTCGGAAAAATTAACTGACCGGAATTCCGAAACCTCGACTCTCGCCGTGGCGGAGCGCGTCCGGAAAATCTGGGCCGAAGTCCTGGAAGTGACGCCCGAGTCCATCGACATCCACCACGGCGACTTCTTCGAACTCGGCGGATACTCCCTGCTCGCACTCCAGGCCATCGGCCGTCTGCTGGCCGAGTACAGCGTCGGCGAGATCGAGTCCGTAGAACTGGAAGGCGCCCTGCTGGACCGGCTGTTCGACAACCCGACAGCCACCGGCCAGGCCGAATGCCTGGTCGCCGCCGGCTACGGCACGGGCGACGCATGACCGCTCGCCCCGGCCGCGCCGCGCCGACGTCACCGCGTCCACCGACCACCGGCCGCCCCGCGCGGCCGCCGGCGGACAGCACGTACCCGCTCACCTACGGCCAGCAGGGCATGTGGTTCCTCGAACGCATGACGCGCCCCGTGCAATACCTGGACCCGGGCACCTTCCGGCTCACCGGCGAACTGTCCGAACCCGCCCTCCGCCACAGCCTCGTGGACGTGGTGCGCCGCCACGACGCCCTGCGCACCGCCTTCCCGACGGCCGACGGGCGCCCCGTGCAACGGGTCACCGCCGAGCCGGACCTCCCCTACCGCCTCCACGACCTCACCCACCTCGGCCCGCGCGAACGCCAGGCCGCCGCGGCAGCGCTCCTCGAAGCCGATCTCCACGACCCGTTCGACCTGGCACAAGGACCCCCGATCAGGGTCGCCCTCCTCCGGCTCGCCCCGGACGAGCACCTGATCCGGCTCACCCTGCACCACCTGGTCTCCGACGCCTGGAGCGGATGGGAAGTGATCTTCCCTGAGTGGGGCGGGCTCTACCGCGCCCGCCTCCACGGAGCCGAACCCGCGCTTCCCCCACCAGCGGCCCAGTACGGCGACTTCGTGGCCTGGCAGACACAGTGGTGCGACGGACCCGTCTACGCCCGGCAACGCGACTACTGGCAGCAGACACTGGCCGGAGCACCCCCGCTCCCCGACCTGCCGCTCGCCGCGCCCGGCGACGCACGCCCCGAGAGCGGACGGAACCCGTCCGCCACCGAGCGGCTGACCCTGCCCGACCCCCTCGCCGCCAGCCTCCGCGAAATTGCCCGCCGCGAGCGGGTGTCACTGTTCATGCTGCTGCTGGCCGCGTTCAACGCCCTGCTGCACCACCACACCGGCGCCACCGACCTGGTGGTGGGGACCCGCGCGGCCCTGCGCACCCGCCCCGGCTTCGAACAGGCGGTCGGATTCTTCGTCAACGTCCTGCCCATCCGCACCCGCGTCGACCCCGCCGCACCCTTCACGCACCTGCTGCACGAGGTGCGCCGCTCCTCACTGGCCGCCTACACCCACCGCGAGATGCCCTTCGAAAAACTCCTGACGGAGCTCGGGCTGCGGTGGCGCCCGGACTCCTTTCCGCTGGCCAACGTCCTGTTCACGTTCCAGAGCGCCCCCGAGGCGCCACCCGCGCTCGACGGCCTCACGGTCACCGCGGCCGACCAGGACCCCCAGTCGCCGTACGCCTTGGACGCCGTCATCAAGGACGGCGGCGGCGAGCTGCGGATGCAGTTCACCTACCACCGCTCCCGCTACGCGCCCGAGGCCGTACGCCGGCTCATGACCCAGCTGCGCGATCTGCTCGACGCCGTCGCCCGGGACACCGGCGCGAGCACGGACGCGCTGCTGGCCCGCGCCACCGCGACGGACGGGTGACGCCCGTCCGCACCACCACCGCAGCCGGCGCGGCCCGCCCTCCCGGGCCGCGCCACCGCTCTGCCCGGTGACCGCGATGCCGGACACGCCCCGTACCAGGACCAGCACCACCACCAGGCCCGCCACGACCGCGTGGAATTCGCCGAAATCGGCCGCCGCCCCGTTTTTTCAGCACCGCGTCAAACACCGGCCCGGTAACGAAGGGCAGGACGGCGGTCACTGCCGAATACATGGGCCGCCACGTACCACCGGAAACGCCACACTTGGGTCGGCATCCAGCGCCCCACGGTGGTGGGTGCGGTCCTCCTCCGTCATTCCGCTTCCATTAATTCAGCCGCCGGTGTTGTTCTTCCCTCAGCGGCCATCGGTCAGAACGATCGCACGCAACAAAACCCTCCCCCTAGCGGCCGGGCACGGAAAGCCCACCACTGTTCACCGGCAAGCCCATCACTCTCCACCGGCCCACGTTCACGGGCCGGCCGCCGCACGGGAAGCCCCCGGCGGCCGCTCCGTCGGAGTAGCCGGAAGGCTAGGTCCACAAGAGCGGGTGCCCCCGTCGACCACCCGTCGCTAAAGTCGGTTCCGGCCGAGGAAAGGAAAGGCAGCCGTGGCACAAGTGGTCCGACGCCGTGTCCCTTTCAGCGGAGAACGGTCCGCCGTGGCACCGGCAACCTGCGCGCAGCGACACATGTGGAACCTGATCCAGCGTCAATTACCCGACGCCGCCTTCTACAACCAGGGGCTCTGGACCGAGCTGCCCACTCGCGGCACGCCCCAGGACGTGCTCGACGCCTTCGCCGAACTCGTCGGCCGCTACGAGTCATTGCGCACCGCCTTCGCGCGCACCGCGGACGGCTCACTGACCCAGCACATCCTGCGCACGGGGCACTTCGAGGCAGAGATCCTCACCACCGGCCCCGGCGAGAGCCCGCAGGACGCGCTGCGCACATGGCAATACCGGATGCGGCACACCGCCTTCGACCTCGCGACGGCCCCACTGTTCCGCGCAATGGTCGTGCTGACCGCCGGCACCCCCGCACTCGCCGCCTTCTGCGTCTCGCACATCGCCGCCGACCTGATGTCCATGCGCCACCTGATCAGCGAACTCACCCGCCTGCTGGACGCCAGAACCACCGGCCGCCCGGCACCACCACCCGCCGCCCGGCAGCCCGTGGAACAGGCACAGTACGAACGATCCCGCAAAGGACGCGCCCTGCTGGCCCGGTCGCACGACTACTGGCGGCGGCAGCTGGCGACCGCCCCACCCTCCCTCTTCCCCACCCGCCGCCCCCGCCTCACCAGCACCCCGGACCCCGACCGCGCCGGACCGGAGCACTACAGCGCGGCCATGAACTCCCAGGCCGTACCGCTGGCCATCACCGCCCTGTCCCGGCGGTGGCGGGTGAGCGGTTCCGCGGTACTGCTCACCGCCGTCGCCCTGCTGCTCGGCAGCCGCGCACGCCTGCCGGCCTGCACCCTGCGACTGCTGACCGCCAACCGCTCCGAGCCCGAACTCCACGCCGCCGTCGCCAACCTGCACCAGGAAGTCCCCGTCACCGTCCCCCTCCAGGGCGAGCACGTCGCGGACATCGCCCGCGCTGCCTTCGCGGCCTGCACAACCGCCTACGCCCACGGCCTGTTCGACCCCGACCGGGCCGACGAGCTGACCCGGGCAGCCGGACGCGAGCGCGGCACCCCCATCGACCTGTCCTACTGCTTCAACGACATAAGAAACGCCCACGAGAGGCGAGCAGACACCGGCACGCCGCCACCGGCCCACGCCGTACGCGCCGCCACGGCCACGACCACCGTCGAGCCCTGCGACTTCGAAGAGGCCGAGACCTTCTTCTTCGTCGTCGTCTCCTACCGGCCCGGATGGCTGCGCCTGGTGGCCGACGCCGACACGGCCGCGCTCGCGCCGGACGAGGTGCACGGCTTCCTGCACGGCGTGGAACGGCTCCTCGTCGACCTGGCCTGCGAGCCGGCGGAGAAAACGCCCCCCGCCGAACTCGCCACCCGCGCCTGGCCGGACCTCCGCCATAGCCGGATGACCACGCCCCAAAGTGGCAGTGCCACCACCGGCACCGCCCGGGGAGACCGTTACGGGTGTACCACCTGGCAATAACGGGACCGAGAACTCCGGCCCGGGCGCCGGAGCCGTGGAACGGCTCGTCCTGGAACCGAAGGGGGCCCGTCTCATGTTCTGGTCCACCGCGCTGGACGGTGCCGGGCGGCACGACCGCGCGGCTGACCGAAGCCGCCGGTGCCGGGCACGGCGCCCCGTCCTGTCCGCGAGAGGAGCACCGGTGAGAGCGCTGCGGTGGCACAGGCCCGACCACGCAGAGATCGCCGACGACACGGCGCAACCCCGGATCGCAGCCCCGCGGGACGATGTGCGGGAACCGCCGATGAGCCTGGCGTCGGAGAGGCGGACCGACCCGACCGCCGGTGAGGCGGTCAAGGTGGTGCTGACCCCGTGACGAGGCCCGCCCGGTTCTGGCTGGCCGGAGAGGGCCTGCTCCTGATCGCCTGCGCCGGCGTGCTGCTGTCCCGCGGCCACCGGGTCACCGGTGTCGCCGGCCCCGAAGGCCCGGCGCGGAGCTGGGCCGAGGACCACGGCATCCCCGGCTCGCAGCGGGTGAGGCACCTGACCGGCCCGCGGCCCGACTTCCTCCTCAGCATCGTCAACCCGCATGTCCTCAACGCCGCAGAACTGGCCGCCCCGGCCCGGCTGGCGGTCAACTTCCACAGCTCCCCGCTGCCCCGCTACGCCGGGGTGCACTCGACGGCCTGGGCCGTCCTCAACGGGGAGACGGAGTACGGGGTCACCTGGCACGTCATGGCGGAGGAGGTGGACAGCGGTGACATCCTCGTCCAGCGCCGCTTTCCCATGGACGAGGACGAAACCGCCCTGTCGCTCGGCGTGAAGTGCTACCACCACGGCCTCGACTCCTTCACGGCCCTGATCGACGCCCTGGAACAGGACCGGCTCGCCCCCCGGAAACAGGACGCGGGGCGGCGCAGCTACTACACCCGCCGCGACCGGATGCCCGGCGCCGGCCTCATCGGTGCCCACCACACCGGCCAGGAGGTGGCCCGCTGGTGCCGGGCCGCCCACGTCGGCAACGCGGACAACGCCTTCGGCCTCCCCAAGCTCCTGGCCGGCGGGACGGCCGTCGTCCTGGACGAGGTGGCCGTCCGCCCCGCCCGCGACACCGCCCGGCCGGACCGCCCCCCGGGCACCCGCGTGCCGGCTCCGGGCGACGCGGTGGCCATCGCGACGGCGGGCGCCGATCTCCTCGTCACCCGCGTACGGCGACTGGACGGCACCCCCGTTGCCGCCCGCGAGTGGGCGGCCGACCTGAACTTCCACGAAGGAGACCGGCTGGCCCTCCCCACCCCCGAGACATGCCGCACGGCCGACGCGATCGACCGCGCCCACTGCGTACGGGAGGCCTACTGGGCCGCCGCCCTGGCCGCCGCACGCCCCCTGCCGACCGAGCTCACCGCCCGCCCCGCCCACGCCCCACGGACACAGCACCACATCCCGCTGCCCGCCCGCGCGGGTGTCTCCACCTGCACGGAGGCCGGCCGACGGGACCTCCTGATCCGGCTGGCGGCAGGCTGGACCGCCCACGCGGCCCGCCGGGGCGGCACGGCGCAGACGATCTGGTGGAGCACCCCTGCCGTACGGGCGGCGGCCGCCCCGCTTCCCGAACTCTTCGCCACCGCCGTGCCGGTGACTACGGACACGCCGACCACAGCGCTGGCGGAGGCGGTCCGCGCGGCGGAACGCCAGGGCACCTTCGCCCGTGACCTCCCCTTGCGTCACCCGCGGCTGGCGGCCCTGCCCTCCGCCGGCGACGGCCTGCTCTTCGCCCTGGACACCGACGGCTTCCGGCGCTTCCGCCCCGAGCCCCGCGCGACGGTCTGTCTGGACGCACCGGGGGAGCGGTTGCATCTGCTGACTTCCGACCCTGCCATGGCCGACACCCTGACTGCGATTCTTAGGAGCTGCTGCGCCCCCGCGTCTACGAATCGTAGAGAATAAGGCAGACCTGCCTCGGATCCGTAACTGGAATCTCTCATTTCGCCCGGGCGGATGAGTCAGTAAGGCCGCAGCGCGTTGGTCTCGAGGGTGAAGGAAAAGGGGCTGGGGATGTGGATCGGTTCACCGAAGTCGGCGTCTTCCCTCATGCGGTAGCGGCCGTTTTCAGGTTCGCTGAAGAGCGCGACGGTTTTCTGGCGTGCGTCCACGACGAGATAGAGAGGGATACCCATCAGGGGGTAATCGCGAAGTTTCCCGACCCAGTCGTTCTCCGGGTTGGAAGGGGAAACGATCTCTACCGCGATCAGAGCAAGTTCAGCCGGTACGCTGCTCTCCGTCGTCGCCATCGACTCTTCAGGCAAGTAGGTGAGGTCCGGATTGCGCACTTTCGCTGTCTGTGGCGACTCCAGGTCGGTGTTCCCTGTGTCGATGTAGCCGGCCGGGATGTGCGCATCGAACTGTTTCCGGATTTTGCTCAAGTTGAGCTGATGGATGGCTGAGGGCGAGGCTTGCATGACGATGATGTCGCCGGACAGCTCTGCTTTAAATCCGTCAGGCAAGGCGCGACGTGCCTCTTCCAACAACTCGAAATGCTTGGGGTCCACGGCGGCTACTCCTCCTCGGCATACTTTTCCCGGCATATCTGCAAATGCCTCAGGGCTGAAGTCTAGTGGCCCCGACGTGACACCAGTCCGTCCCACAGACTTTGAGGACGCTTACGGCTTACCGGCTCGGCACCTTCATCACCGGCCAGCGCACCCCACCTACCACCAGCACACCCACACCGCCAACTCGATCACTGAGCTCGAGAGCCTCGGCATGGCCTGGGACGAGAACAAAGCCACCCGGCAGGGACACATGACCACCGTCAAGGCCTTCCATGCCAGACCAGCCGGTCATCCGCTGTGTACGCGACACCTACACTCAGCTGCCCGCAATCTCGACGCCATCGTCCTTCCGGACCCGAACTGCACAGCCACACAACTCGTGAATGTTCCTGCGCCCGCTTATGGCGCAAGACGTGCGGCACGTGGCCCGCACCAGGGTCCTCGTGCCCCACGCCGTAGACAACGACGATGCCCCGCCGAGTGACCAATCCCTCCTCGTCCAGCGCGTCACTGCCGCCTTCTGGGCACATGACCCTACAGGTCCATCGCTCCACCACGGTGAGCAAAGCTTTGGCGCCCGCCTTCGGTCATCGCTGACGTAACTTCTGAGCCGCGCTAAGGCATCTCTGCAGGTCCCCGCACTTCAGCAAGGCTGGGAACCGACCGCGAGCCTGCGACCGCCGTCTCCGGTACGGCGGGTCGCGGGACCGGATTGTGCCGATCACCGAGGCAGGAGTGGCGCCGTGCTCCTTTCAACTCGCCGCCTCGATGTCGCGGACGGAGCCCGGACCGTACGCGCTCAATCCGGCCGGGTTGTTGTCAGTGGGGCTCACTAGGCTGAAGGGGCACAACAGCCGAAGGAGACCGACGTGGCCGTAATAGCGGCATTAACCAGCGGGAGATCGACAAGTTCGTCAAAGGCCTAGCCAAGGGCTTTGAGGGCGCCGCCCGCAGGAACCCCATCCGCGTTCCTGTTCATGCGGAGGCCAGGGCAGTCACCACGTCCTGGAGCTCCGAGGCGGACCTGGAAGAAGATCTGCTGCTCGCGAAGCTGCTGCTGTGGCTCGGCGACTACGCGATGGAGCACCCAGGGCAGTACGCCGAAACCGCGGAGTTCGCGGAGCAGAGGGCATCGGGCTGATGAAGCCGAGGTCCTCGTCCTCGCCCTGGAGCAGGCCGACTTCGTCAAGGTCCTGCGCTCCCTGGCGGCGATCTCCCGTCCATGCTCAGCGACAAGGGCCGGGTGCAGGTACGCCGGCTGCGCGTCCTGCAGCAAGACGGTGCGGCCCGGCTCCGGCATACGATCAGCGCACTGCTCAAGTGGCTCTTCGCTGTCGCCCCCGACCAGAAGCCCGTCGACCCCTCGGACTTCCTCGCCGCCCGGCGGCGTTCTTTGCGGGCGCCCCTGTGTCCGGCGAAGACCTTAGCCGTTCCGTGGCGCACCTGGCGCAGCGCGAACTGATCGAGCTCATCGACACCACACCCGCCACTGTCGCGCTCACCGGCGCCGGCATCGACACCGTTCTAGCAGGAGCAAGCGTGACCACACCACCGACCCGCTCGGGTGACAACTACACCTTCCACAACTCCAGCAACATCGTCGCCGGATCTCAACAGAGCGTCGTGCAGAACAACACCACCGGATCGACGCCTCCGCACTGCACGAGTTTGCCGCGGTCGTCAAGCAATTTGCTCCGGTCCTGGCATCACCCCGAGGAACAGGCGAGTTGATCGAAGACGCCGAAATCCTCAGTGACGAGAGTGCCCAGGGCGAGGACCCGGGCCGCATCCGCGCCGCCTACGACCGGGTGCGGGCGCGCTTGGAGGGGATCACCACCGTCACCGCCGGGCTGACGACACTCGCTACACAGGCCAAGCGGCCTACCAAGCCGTCTTCGGCGCCTGACATCCGGAACCCGTTCCGCCAAGGGCGAGGCGCGTCAGTTCTTGTTGATGCTGATCGAAGGGGTGCGAGCCGGTCGAGCACCGCTCACAGCTCGCTAGTCGCCTGCTCGCGGCCTTCAAAGAACAGCGGGTTGTCGGGTCAGCTCGATGGTGTCATCTGATTAGCAATTCTGCAATTGTTTTCCATGATGATGATCAGTGGGCTGGTGCAGAGCGCACCGCCGCACCCCTGATTGCCGAAAAACCCACACGACCACCACCTCCTCCTCCTCGGTCCACCCGGCCGCATCACCACCGCCAAAAAAAACCGCCCCCCCCAGCAC